>CAZSGO010000061.1:0-8641 GCA_964606395.1 uncultured bacterium | reverse complement strand
GTGGCCTTTTATTGGAAAATCAGTCCTTTTCTACAAAATTAAAAAAACAATTGAAAAAAATGTTCAGCAGGGAAGAGGATGAGGTTTTAACGCTTGATCAGAAAAGAAAAAATTATATTAATCGTTTATTGGATGATCTTCAGGTTGAACCCGTTAGGGAAACTCAAACGATCAATATTTCAATTGAAAGTTACGATCCTGATGAAGCGGCTATTATTTTAAATGAATTGGTAACACAATATTATGCAAATGACCTAGAAAGAGTCAGCAATGCTGCCGGTAAAGTAAGAAACTTCCTTGAGATTCAGATCAATGATGTTGAACCTAAACTTGCAGCAATAGAAAGACAACTCAGCGATTTTCTTGAAAGAGAAGGAGTTGTTGATCTTGATGAGAATGCTAAACAATTGATCCAGAAGTCAGCTGAATTTGAAGCGCAACTTTTTACCGCAAGAGCGGAACTGAATATCACGAATGAACAACTTTATTATTTAAAGGGTCAGCTAAGCGAAAAGCAGAAGCAAATGTTGGATAATAAATTACAAGTTGCCAATCCCATGATCCTTCGTTTACGCGAAGAAATTGCTGCCGGTGAGCAGGATTTGATCAATAAAGATCCTCAAAATACTACCGTTATTGGTTCAAGAAGAGATTTAGAGGACAGAAAGAAAATATTGGAAGAAAAGACTTTAATGCTGATCCAAGCCGGCTATTTGCCCGGTGAAGTAGATCCGATGGCTGTAAATCAGCTGATCCTTAGTCAAATTGTTGATCTTGAGGGTCAAAAAGTCAGCCTTGAGGCAAAGGTGGTCGAGTATGGAAAATTAAATGATTATTATAATGGTTTAATTGAGGAGATCCCTTCAGCCAGTGTTTCATATATACGTTTAGAGCGTGAACGCCAGACGCACGAACGTATATATCTTTTAATGAAAGAACGTTACGAAGAAGCTCGTATCCAAGAAGCTTCTCAAATATCAAACGTTTATATTATTGATAAAGCAGTTCCCAAATACTTGCCTATCAAACCTAAAACAAAATTAAATATTCTTCTGGGCTTTGTGTTCGGATTGGCTGCCGGTATCGGTATCATTCTTTTACGTGAATTCATGGATAATTCGATCAGAAGTAAAGAAGATCTGGAACGCCTTGGGTTGACAGTTCTTGGTATTATTCCCTCCATGTCTATTGATAAGGCTAAGAAGGTACTTGATAAGAAATACTCAAGTAATGATGACTTTAGAAACCGTCTGATCTCTCACTTTAAACCTCGTTCACCTATTTCGGAATCTTTCCGTTCATTAAGAACGAATTTGGAATTATCTGTTCCGGATAAAACCTTATCTGCTCTTGTTGTGACCTCAGCAGGTGCTTCAGAAGGTAAATCAACGGTTATTTCAAATCTGGCCATTGCTTACGCTCAATTTGGCATGAAAGTACTTTTGGTGGATGGTGATATGCGTAAACCTACAATCCATAAAATGTTTTCAACACCCAAGAAACCGGGTCTTGCCAATATGATCACCAAACGTTCGAAAATGGATGAATCCATTTTTAAAACTGAAATAGATAACCTCTATGTTATGCCGGCAGGAAGCCTTCCACCGAATCCATCGGAATTGTTGGGCTCAAAAGCAATGAAGGAATTGTTCACCCAGTTGAGAAAACAGTTTGATAAGATATTTTTCGATGCACCTCCCCTTATGGCAGTAACTGATGCTGCACTTCTAGGTTCCATGACGGATGGTGTGCTTTTGGTGGCTCGTGCAGGAGAGGCTCAGAAAGAAGTTGTTGTCCACTTGCAACAGGAAATGAAAAATACAAAGATCACGATCGCTGGAACCGTCTTGAACGATGTGAATCCGAAAAATACTTCAAGTGGTTATTACTACTACTATCAGAGATATTACTTTGATAAGTACTACGGAGAAAATACAAAATAACGAATTGAATAAAGCAGCCCAGTCATCAGAACTGGGCTGTATTCTTTATAATTGATTAAGCAAGACAGGAATAGGGAAAATGTCAATATCCAAAACAAAAAAAGAGTGGCTTAACACGACCTATGAGGCATATTGCCAAAAAGGTGGTGAACGTTCAGAAACGTTCAAAACGATGTCCGGAGTAGAGATAGATGCTTTGTATACACCGGAAGACATCGGTAATAATTACAATGATGAAATTGGTTACCCCGGTGAGTATCCTTATACAAGAGGTGTCTACCCTACGATGTATCGGGGACGATTTTGGACCATGCGTCAATATGCCGGTTTCGGTGATGCAAAACAATCGAATCAGAGATATAAATATTTACTTGAAAACGGTCAAACCGGTTTATCTGTAGCATTTGATCTTCCTACTCAAATAGGTTATGATTCAAATGATCCGATCTGTGATGGCGAAGTTGGAAAAGTGGGCGTCGCAATCGATTCATTGGAAGATATGGAGGTTCTGTTTGATCAGATACCGCTTGACAAAGTATCAACCAGTATGACCATTAATGCTCCCGCTTCGGTATTACTGGCCATGTACATGGTCGTGGCAGAAAAACAAGGTGTTAGTCCGGATAAATTAACCGGCACGATCCAAAATGACATATTAAAAGAATATATTGCTCGTGGCACCTATATTTTTCCTCCAAAAGCGTCAATGCGACTTGTAACAGATACATTTGAATTTTGTTCAAAACAAATACCCAAGTGGAATACCATATCAATATCCGGATATCATATAAGAGAAGCAGGATCAACCGCAGCCCAGGAGATCGGATTTACACTTGCAGATGGGATTGCTTATACAGAAGCGGCATTGAAAGCCGGGATGGATGTTGATGGCTTTGCCGGTCGATTGTCATTCTTTTTTAATGCTCACAACAATCTTCTTGAAGAAGTTGCAAAGTTCCGTGCAGCTCGTCGATTATGGGCAAAGATCATGAAAGAGCGTTTTAGCGCTAAAAAAGAAAAATCTTTAATGTTACGTTTTCATACACAAACCGGTGGATCGACATTAACGGCTCAACAGCCCGACAATAATATTGTTCGTGTTGCAATCCAGGCTTTATCGGCTGTTTTGGGTGGAACTCAAAGTTTACATACGAACAGTAAAGAGGAAGCTCTCGCTTTACCCGCTGAAGAATCCGTTCGCATAGCTTTACGAACGCAACAGGTCATTGCTCATGAAAGCGGTGTTGCACAAACGATCGATCCGCTTGCCGGCTCGTACTTTGTTGAAGCCCTTACAGACAAACTTGAAGCTGAAGCTGAAGCCTACATTAATAAAATTGATGAACTTGGCGGTATGACCTCTGCGATCGAACAAGGTTATGTTCAACGTGAGATCCAACGGGAAGCATACAGAACACAAAAAGAGATCGAAAATAATGAATGCATTATCGTCGGACTCAATAAGTTCACCATTAAAGAAGAAGCTCCTAAGAATCTCTTGCGTGTCGATAGGAGAATTCAGCATGAGCAAATCAAACGTATTGAAACTTTAAAAGCCCGTAGAGATAATCTTGAAGTGGAAAAAAATCTCGATGAACTGAAAAAGGCTTGTAAGGGGAGCGAAAATCTTATGCCTTACATCGTTTCTGCTGTCAGAGCTTATGCCACTCTTGGCGAAATATGCAATGTGATGCGTGATGTTTTTGGTGAATATAAAGAAAACATAGTGATTTAGGAGAAAAGAGAAAATGGTTAATAAAATATCGCATATCGGTATAGCAGTAGAATCTCTTGATGAACAGATTCCCTATTATCGGGATGTATTGGGATTAAAATTAGCAGGGATTGAAACCGTAGAAGATCAAATGGTGAAAGTGGCCTTTTTTGATGTGGGGGATACCCGTATTGAATTACTTGAAGCAACAGATGAGAACAGTCCTATCGCAAAATATATTGCTAAAAAAGGTCAGGGTGTTCATCACATGGCATATCAAGTAAAGGATTGTAAATTAGCGATCGATCTAATGGACGAAAAAGGACTGCGATTAATTGATACAGAACCTAGAACTGGAGCCGGAGGACATAAGATAGCATTTTTGCACCCAAAATCAACTTTCGGTATATTAACTGAACTTACAGAAGAACATGAGTAAGGGGAGATAGGAGAAAATATGAATGAATTGAAGCATTTGCAGGAAATGCGCCGGGAATCACACATGGGTGGTGGTAGAGCCCGGATAGAAACACAGCATGCTAAAGGGAAAATGACCGCCAGAGAGAGAATCAATGAACTATTGGATAATGATTCTTTTGAAGAATTCGATACCTTTGTTAAGCATCGCTGTACTGATTTTGAAATGGATAAAAAACATTTTCTGGGTGATGGTGTTGTTACCGGTTGCGGTACGGTAGATGGACGTTTGGTATATGTTTTTGCACAGGACTTTACCGTGTTTGGCGGAAGTTTAAGTGAAACGGTTGCGGCAAAGATCGTAAAAGTACAAGACATGGCAATGAAAATGGGAGCTCCGATCGTTGGATTAAATGATTCGGGAGGTGCTCGTATTCAAGAAGGTGTTCTTGCACTTGGCGGATATGGCGACATCTTTCAAAAAAATGTAGAAGCTTCAGGTGTTATACCTCAAATATCAGCGATTTTAGGCCCATGTGCCGGCGGCGCGGTTTATAGCCCCGCTATCACAGATTTTGTTGTTATGGCTGAAAATACATCATACATGTTTATCACCGGACCAAAGGTTGTAGAAGCGGTTACAAATGAAAAGGTCAACGAAGAACAGTTGGGTGGGGCTATGGTGCATGCTGCGAAATCAGGTGTGGCCCATTTTGCTGCTGAAGATGAAAAAGAAGCGATCTTGTTAATCCGAAAACTTATTTCATATATGCCTTCAAATAATATGGAAGAAACTCCGCTTCACAGTACAAGCGATAAGATCAATCGCCATTCGGATATATTAAATGAGATCATACCGGAATCCCCCAATTTGCCCTATGATATGAAAGAGATCATTTATGAACTTGTAGATGATCAGGAATTTCTTGAAGTTTCAAGACATTACGCTCCGAATATTATTATCGGTTATGGGCGATTAAATGGCCGGACAGTTGGTATAGTTGCAAATCAACCCAGTTACCTTGCCGGAGTTCTCGATATAAAAGCAAGTATTAAAGCAGCAAGATTTGTTCGCTTTTGTGACGCCTTTAATATTCCGTTATTGACTCTTGTAGATGTCCCGGGTTTTCTTCCCGGTACCGCTCAGGAGTACGGTGGAATTATCAACCATGGCGCTAAACTGATCTATGCATATGCAGAAGCAACCGTCCCCAAGGTAACCGTCATAACGAGAAAATCTTATGGTGGTGCTTATATTGTAATGAGCAGTAAACACCTTAAAGGTGATATCAACTATGCTTGGCCAAAAGGTGAAATTGCAGTAATGGGTGCCGATGGTGCCGTAAATGTCCTTTATCGCAGAGAATTGAAGGATGATAAAGATGGCTCGCGTAAAGAAGAGCTGTTAAAGGAATACCGCGATAAATTTGCCAATCCATATGTTGCCGCTGAACATGGATATATCGATGACGTAATTGAACCGAAGAATACCCGGTTTAGAATTATTCGCGCTTTTGAAATGTTGGCAACAAAACGTATGAACAATCCAATGAAAAAACACGGGAATATACCTTTATAAGGAGGGGATCTATGAAAAAATATTTGTTTGCCCTCTTATTAATGATTTCACCGTTGCTGATGTTTGCAGTGGGTATACCGGAAGAAAACAAGAAAATGATCTTAACGGTCACTCTTGTTGGTATTGTCATTGTTTTACTTGCTTTGACTGTTGTTTCCATACTGGTTGGATTGATGTCAAAAGGCATTAATTTATCCGAAAATAGAGACAGTAAAAAAGTTAAGCGGATGAAAGAATCTATTATGTCAGATGATGATGACAGAGCGATTGCGATTACAATTGCCCTGCATTTGGAAAAAACCGCAATGAATGAACAAGAAAAGGCAATATTGACAATTCAAAAGGTCATAAAGCCATTTTCGGGTTGGAACAATAAAGCGCTGGGAATGCGCACTCCAAGATTTAGAAACTTATAGGTGAATGATGAAATCGTATAATTTAAAAGTCAATAATAAAGATTATAAGGTTGATATTGAATCAATTACTGATAATAAAGCTGAAGTGTTGTGTAACGAAAAAAGGTACGAAGTGATCTTTGAGGAATCTTCAGCAAAAACAAAGACACCTGTGCTTTCAAGAAAAGCGGCTGTGCCGATGGCAGATACCGCTAAAACGAATACCAGAGCAAGTAATGCAGCTGCTAATGTAATCAAAGCACCTATTCCCGGATTGATCACCGATGTTCTTGTTAATGAAGGTGACAAGGTTTCCGTTGGTGCCATAGTTGCTAAAATGGAAGCCATGAAGATGGAAAATAATATTCTGGCCTCTTCTGATGGTAAAATTAAGCATATCGGGATCAAAGTAGGTGATTCGGTACTTGAGGGTGATGTGTTGATGGCTCTGGAGGATGCATGAACATTTTAAATGATTTTATTTCATATTCCGGATTTGCAAATGTCACGTGGGGCCATATAGTTATGATCCTTATCGGCTGTGTGCTGATGTATCTTGGAATTGCAAAATCATATGAACCCCTTCTACTTGTTCCGATCGGTTTTGGAATACTGATGGGCAATATTCCATTTGTTCAGGATGCCGGTATGCAATTGGGCATCTATGAAAACGGATCCGTTTTGAATTTTTTATATTTTGGCGTGATAAAGGGTATTTACCCACCCTTGATATTTTTGGGAATTGGAGCTATGACTGATTTTTCGGCATTACTTTCAAACCCCAAAATGGTTCTGTTGGGTGCTGCCGCTCAAATTGGTATTTTCCTTACCTTTTTGGGAGCAAGTTGGCTTGGATTTACACCTATGGAAGCGGGAGCAATCGGAATTATCGGGGGCGCTGATGGACCTACGGCCATTTTTCTTTCCTCGCGATTGGCACCCCATTTAATGGGAGTGATCGCTATCTCGGCTTATTCCTATATGGCATTAGTGCCGATACTACAGCCACCTGTTATGAAATTGCTGACGACAAAAAAAGAACGCGTAATAAAAATGAAACCGGTTAGAAATGTACCGAAAGTGGAAAAAATACTTTTTCCGATCATCGGCTTTTTATTGACCGCATTTATTGCTCCAACAGCCTTACCCTTATTGGGAATGTTGTTTTTCGGTAACCTATTAAAAGAATCCGGAGTAACGGATCGTTTAGCTGATACGGCAAAGAACGGATTGATCAATACCGTTACCATTTTATTGGGTTTGACCGTTGGTGCCTCAACGCAAGCAACAACATTTTTATCGTGGCAATCCGTGGGTATTTTCGCCTTGGGCGCACTTTCCTTTGTAATTGCAACAGCGGGTGGTGTGCTTTTTGCTAAAGTAATGAATCTGTTCCTTAAAGAGGGAAATAAGATCAATCCGCTTTGCGGTGCCGCCGGAGTAAGTGCCGTACCTGATTCTGCTCGAGTGGTTCAGCATGTAGGTCTGGAATACGACAAGACAAATTATCTCTTAATGCATGCTATGGGTCCCAATGTAGCGGGAGTTATTGGCTCTGCTGTTGGTGCCGGTATTTTATTGGCAGTTTTGGGCTAAAGGGAGAATGATGCAACGAATTGTTGACATACATAATCATATTATCTTTAATGTGGATGATGGTCCGGGGACATTGGAACAATCCATGGCTATGATGCGGCAGGCTACTGAATATGGTATCACGGATATTGTAGCAACTCCGCATCAATTGGAAAATGACCAAGTATCGGGACACCCAATTCGACAGCAGAAGATCATCGAAAATTTCAATATTTTGAAAGAAGAAGTTCTAAAAGAACAATTACCCTTGAATCTTTATTTGGGTAGTGAGCTCTATTATACGACCTATGTCGTAAATGCACCTGAGATCCCCTTTTACACCTATGAAGATAAAAAGAAATATGCCTTGATCGAATTTTCTTTGAATTGGCATCCGGAGGGATATAAAGAAACCTTTTATGAATTGATCCAAAACGGTATAACACCGGTATTGGCTCATCCGGAACGATACAGCTACTTTTGGGAGATCATTGATGATATTATCGATCTTGTAAAAATGGGTTCGATTTTGCAGATCAATGCGGGCAGCCTGTTGGGGTATCAAGGCACACAAGCCAGGTTCCTATCCGATATGCTCTTACGCGAAGGTTTGGTACATGTTATTGCCAGTGACGCTCACAGGGCCAGCCGTGCGATCGGGTTTAATTTGCCAAGAGCGGTTGAAACGTTTAAAGAAAAATATCCACATGTGGATTTTGAGGCCCTGAGCTCTGAAAACCCATGGAAAATTGTCCAGGGCGAACCGTTGGTCCTTGATGAAGAACCTTGCTATAAATTTGATAAGAACAAGCAATTTAAGCTTTGGAAACGATATTACTTTATACATGATGTCTTAGGTATTGACAATAAAACAAAGAAAAGACGAAAAAAAGTAACACGCTATATTTAGGCATTTCATGAAGATAAAACACCATGTATCACATTCTGTTTTTCAGGAAAATACCTACTTTCTGTTTAAGAATGATAAGGTATTGATCATTGATCCGGGTGATGATCC
>CAZSGO010000060.1:0-8648 GCA_964606395.1 uncultured bacterium | reverse complement strand
TTCAGAAGCCGCGCATAATTATTGGTCTGGTCATGATCATGATATTCTCCCTTATATGGGGAGAAAGCTCTGTTTATGCTCCAAAATATAAATATCATTTTGTCCCCAGCGGGATCATTCCGGTATTTTCCCAGCCCCCCAAGGGTTTTACTCGAGGATATGAACAGTCAAATATTCCCGTTAGTGTAAATTTTCCACAATGGTTCAACGAAATTAAAATGCATGAAAGTGCAAGTGATTCGGGAAGCATGTTAATGATATCTGAAAAGATAGGTGAGCATGACCTGTACTCTCCCCGATATATTCCGTTTTCAGAGTACTTTATCTTTAAAAAAAGTTATGATCTGGACAATATGTGGTATCAGCGTGTTGCCATGACGGACAGTATGTATTTTATTGAAGCAATGCAAGAACAAGGCAGCAGTAGCTCCCTGGAGATCATAGGTGCGGATATTGCGGGGCAACGGGTTGCTTTGCGTATTAGAGGTCTTATTTCCATTACGGGCAAGTACAATCAACAAAACAACTCCATTATGGCAACCGGCAATATGGAGAACGAACAAAAAAACTTTCTGATGGATCAAACGCAGCAATTTACAATTGAAGGAACCATCGGTGACCGGGTTACGATCTCAATTGATGAAGACAGCGAGCGAGATTTTGATTTTGAAAATGCCATTAAAATAAATTATAAAGGCAAAGAAGACGAGATCATTCAAAGTGCAAACTTTGGGAATATCGGACTTTCGCTTTCCGGTACACAGTTCGTTACCGGATCATCTTCCTCAAGCGGTTTGTTTGGCGGTAAGGCAAAAATGAAACTGGGTCCCATTGACATGACGGCTATTGCTTCCTATGAAAAAAAGGACAGCAAGAAAAAGTCATGGGGTGGAAGCTCGGACGATGACGGTGGCTCTAAAGTACAGATCTATGATTACGAATATAAACGAAACACCTACTATTACATAAATACTGTTTACCGTGAAACCCTATATCCTCTTAATATCGCGGCTGCTACTTTCAACTATGAGCCCGGAAACACGATCATCGATTATGATCTGTATGTAAGCTGTAACGAACGAGAAGATACAAAGATCGAAGCTGTTGCCTATGTGGATATAGCCTCCGACGGAACCAATACCGTTGTTACATCTCACCCCGAAGAAGATGTTGCCAATTCTATCTATTTTAGAAAACTAGATGTGAGCACACCGGAAAATCAATATGGCGAATATACAATAGACAACAATTTAGGTTATATTCGTTTGAATATGGGGCTAAGTGACGACAATATTCTTGCCATTGCCTATAAAACAAGCGATGGTAAAGTATACGGTGATATTGAAAATGGAAAATTTTTAAAGATCATTAAAGCCGAAAACCCCAAACCCAGCTATGTGACCTGGGATCTTGAGATGAAAAACATATATGATCTTAAAGCAAGAAATATTGATGAAGAAGGATTTGATCTAAAAATATATTTTAACGATTCCAACCAACCAAAAGAGTATAACGAAGGTACATCTTACCTTGAATATTTTGGTCTTGATAATTATGACCAAACCGGTGCGGTGGGTCCTGATGGAAAAATAGATATTAACCCGAAGGGACTTATCGTGGATCTGGCCAAGGGTGAATTGTGGATGCCGAATGTTCTGCCGTTTCAATCTCCTCCGGAAAACAATTTATCTACAGGGATATATAACGATAGTTTATTGGCCTCCGATGATCCGGCCCGTCCATCTGCCGAAAAAATATATACAAGCTCTTATAGTGATCCGGAAAGAAAAGAAAAAAAATATTATATTGAAGCGCAGTATTCCAATAGAAGCTCAACGATCGATCTGGGAGAAATGTTCATTATCGAGGGCAGTGAAGAGATATTGATCAATGGTAAAAAAATGACCAGAGGCGTGGATTATGACATTGATTATTTTTCAGGGCTGATCACATTAAAAAGTGCTGAAGCCATGGACGCCAATGCAAAAATTGATATTAATTACGAAACCGAACAATTGTTCGGAGGGATAGGCGAACAGAAATTAATGGCAGGTATGCGAGCCGAATACAGGATCAACGAGAACGCATTTGTTGGTGCAACAGCCATGTATTATAATCGCAGTGTTCTGGATGACAAGAATGTTAATATTGGTGATGAACCCTTCGAAAACTTTATTTGGGACATTAATGGAGAGTTTGCCTACGACCTTAATTGGCTGGATCGGGCAATGAATGCACTCCCCATGGTATATGTTAAACGACCCAGTACCATCAAAGTAAGTGCCGAGATCGCGCAGATCCTGCCAAACCCCAATACCATTGAAAACAAAGAGAGCGATGATTATAATGGTGTGGCTAAATTAGATGATTTTGAATCTGCAAGCCAGGAAACACCCATGAACATTAATTTCCAAAAATGGACACATGCCAGTAAGCCGGAAAATACATTTTTCAGTTCCAGTTTTACTGAAAGAGGCTTTCTGTTTTGGTACAATCCTTTCTATGTAGGGAGTAACGGTACCAAGGTGTTTGGCGTTTATACTCAATATATTTGGCCGCAAAAAGAAACGACTGAAACAGATCAATATACGAACGTTCTATCAGTGGTTCTTGACCCGGAAGTGAATGGGATTACCGGGTTGGAAACACAAAATGACACACGGCAAATATGGGGCGGTATTATGCAGCCCATCTATATGTACGATCAAAGCAACAGCAAATATATTGAGCTGTGGGTCAAAGGTGAAAAAGCACAATTGCAGATCGATATAGGTGAAATAACCGAAGACTGGTATAATGCAGATTATGATCCCTCTTTTTCCGATACGGAATTGGGCGATGGCAATAAAAATTATGAAGATCAGAATGATAACGGAAACCTGGAAATATCGGATGATTATAACGAGGATACCGGAATAAACGGTTATACCGACGAAGAGGAAATTGCCAGAGGCTGGGATCCCTTAATTGATAATTTTGATAAAGAAGGTTATAAAGAAGGCGAAGTGCGTTATTGTAACGGAACCGAGAACAATGCCGGCACAGACGGGATCCAACCCTATCCCGAAACGGAAGATATTGACCGCGACGGTAAATTAGATCAGGCAAATAATTATTATTCTTATACCATTGATCTGAGCAGCGAGGAATGGTTGGCCTCCAGAACCAGGTTTGATAATGGTTCCGAAACGGGTTGGAAGCAATATCGTATTCCTTTAACAGCCATGATCGATAGCGTCGGGAAACCGAATTTTATGTCAATCCGCATGATGCGGATCAATGTGTTTGATGTTGCCGACCAGGATACGGTGCATTTTGCATCGGTTGCTATTGTTGGTAATGAATGGCAGGAAAGAGGCATTGCGGACGAACAGGCATCCATTTATACCGTAGATGATGACCGTTTTTATATTACCGTGAAAAATTCAGATGAAGATGCGGACTATATATCACCGCCGGGTATTTCAGGTCGCGAACAGGTCAACTCCCTTGACGGTACGACGATAACACAAAAAGAACAAGCTTTGGTCTTAAACTTAGTTGGGCTTCAACCCGGCGAAACCGCATTGGCGGAAAAGATCATGCTTGAAAATGAATCGTTGCTGATGTACAAAAAATTAAAAATGTTCGTTCATGGACCGGATGGCAGCAGCGACCAGGTCAATTTGTTTTTGCGTATTGGACGTGGTGATATGACGGAATACTATGAAGCCGTTACGGATGTATACACGGGTTGGGATAAAAACAACAATATTGAAATGATCTTTGATGAAATTACTCAATTGAAAAACAGAGACGACTTTGACGGTATAGAATACTTTGAGTTTGATGATGGTAATATCAGGGAATATCACCCCATTAATGATACAACCGGAGCGTATACCGGAAAAATATACAGGGTGGTTGGCAATCCCTCTTTATCCAGAATTGAAAAAATGCAACTGGGTGTTACAAATACCGATGAATTTGACGGCAGAGAGTATAGCGGTGAGATCTGGGTCAATGAAATGCGAGTAGTCGAGACCAATAACGATCCGGGTATGGCCATGAGGGGATCCTTTGACTTACGGCTTGGCGGCCTTATGAGCTTTAATGCAAATGCCAAGAAAACCGATGCCGATTTCCACCAGGTCAATCAGCAGATGCCAAACAACATGAATACCAGTGAAGCCTATAATCTTAACCTAACGATCAATGCCCATAAATTATTCCCGGAAAAATGGAAAATTGCTTTTCCTGTCACTATGTCACAGAGCCGTTCTATCAGTACACCCAAGTATTTCCCCGGTTCGGATATATTATTGGGAGATGATCCGGATGATAGTTTAAAAGTCATCACCAACAGACAATCCGTCAGTACGTCGCTTAAACGTAATGGCGATAGAAATGACCCCTTGCTGACTCGCTTGCTCGTTAACCCGGTTACGGCAAGCTTTACTGCATCTCAAACCGAAAACAGCAGTCTGGAAATAGCTACTAAAGAAAATGTCAGCATGAGTGGTAAATTTGCATATTCACTTTCTTTGGAAAAAGGAGAAGGTATTCCCTATTTATCCTGGATACCCTTCCTCGATGAAAAAGCAAAAGCCAGAAAATTTTATTGGAAACCCTCATCGTTCAGCTGGAATATGAACATCGCGGAAAAAGAAGAAGATCGAGTTACAAGAAGTACTCGTGATACCAGTAGTACTTATTCATTCGGTATGTCGAAAAGTATGAATGTAGGATTCGATCCGTTCTCATCATTAAAGATCACATATCAACGTTCCAGTTCAAGTGATCTGCAACAATACAGATATGAGACCTGGAAATTATTTACCGATATGACCTATGATAGTTTAATGAACGGAATAAACGTTGGAGATGTATCTTCTATACAAGAAAATTTAAGTGTGAATTATACACCTGAAATTACATCATGGCTAAAACCACGTTTTACTTATTCTGCGAATTATAAATATAATACAAAAAGCGGTCAGGATTATGCAAACACAGGTGTTGTAAGAAAATTTTCCGCTAGCGGTACGCTAAGCCTGAAGCAGATCTGGGATTCTTCCAAGAAGAAAATTGATGACATGCAAAAGAAGCAGAGTAAAAAGAAAACGACAAATTCCAATACTCAGCCCCAAAAACCCGATAAAAAAATGATCTCCAAGCTTGAAGCCGAAAGCGAACGCAGTAATGGGAAGCCGGATAAAAAAGACATACCCCCGGCAAAAAATACGTCAGTCAATAAAGCGGTTACAAATGATCCCAGAAAACCATTACCGGCACGAAGGACGATCACCGTTTCTGAACTGCTCGGTAAAATAGACCCGATACGCATGACTTATAATGATGACTTTAGTAAAACAAACAATGGTATTACAGGAAGCGACACATCCAAAATATATAAAGATGTTACCTATAAATATCGATATGGTTTCGGCGATTATTATTATTTCCCAACAGGATCATTTGAAGGCACAATAGGTAATCCGTTTTCCAATTCTTTAGGTCGCTCACTAAGTATATCCAGTGGTGTTCAGTTGGCAAAACAGATCAGATTGCGTTTGGACTATAAACAAAGCTCGTCAACCGGCCGAAAATATCAATACAAGTCATCTTCCGGGGATTATTATGACGAACTTATTCATATTATTGCTTATGAGGATACACTTGAGTTGATACCCTATGATTCGTCATTTACACGAAATTTTGTTCCCATGGGTGAAACCGGTAAAGAAGGATTTGTAGCGCCCGATTATACATTAACATGGAAAATAAGTCCCAGTCAATATAAATGGCTTAACGGGAAATTGAATTTTATCAAGAGCATTAATCTTACACATCAAATGTCCGGTAAAGAAAGCATTCGATATCGCTTGACCAATGATGAAGTAAAATACTATCTTGGTGAAGAAACATCAACTTATTCTCTGAATTTTACACCTCTTATCAAAGCCGGTTTTACATTCGAGGGGAATCTCCGACTGGATATCGGATACAACAAAACGATCAAGATAGATAATCAGGGGGACGTTGATCTTGACTATTTGAATACCAGTATTACAAAAACGTTTCAAGACAATATGACCCTCAATGTTTCTTATGAATATAATAAAGGTCTGAGCATTCCCGTTCCATTCTTAAAGAAAGTACAAGTGATCAACATGAAAAATGAGATCACATTTTCACTACAAGGAAAGTATGGATTAGATAAAAAAATCGTTAAACTAAAAAGTAATGAGGAATTTGGAGATCCCGAGAATTTCAGGATCAATTGGGAGATCGAACCGCAAGTGACCTACCGTTTTAGCAAAAATATTGATGGCCGATTTTTCTTTAAGTATGGTCAAAGAATAGATAAAACCCAGGTGTTGGACGGTGTAAATAAAATGGATGATTACAAAGACTTTGGTGTAACGGTTACCATCAGGATCAGCGGATAATACCATGAAGCGTATCGTCATTATATGTGGCCTTTTATTAAGTGTCTTGCTCGCAGACAATTTTTCTTTTGACGCTTACCGCGCATTTTCTTATTTGGAAAAACAGGTTAATTTCGGACCCCGGGTTCCCGGAAGTCCCGGACAGCTTGTTTGTCGCGATTGGCTGATCGAAGAAAGTGAGGCAACCGCCGATACCGTTATCGTACAGCAATTCAAAGCATACCGCCCCGATAATAATACAACAGTAGATGCCTATAATATTATAGCAAGATTTAATCCCGAAAACACAAAACGTGTGATGCTGAGCACACATTGGGATACGCGCCCCATTTCCGATAAAGATTTTGTATATTATAACACTCCCGTGCCCGGGGCGAATGATGGGGCAAGCGGAACGGCTGTATTGCTTGAGTTAATGAAGCATATTGAAAATATTAATCCGAACCTAGGAATTGATATCGTTTTTTGGGATGCCGAAGATATGGGGATTGCCGGAAATGGAAAATACTTTTGTCAAGGTGCAGAGTATTATGCCGAAAATCCTCTTTTACCGTTGCCCGAGAAAGGCATCCTTATTGATATGATCGGTGATAGTGATCTGAAATTGCCTATTGAGGCAAACAGTATGAAATATGCGCCGGAACTTGTAAATGAAGTATGGGATATAGCCAAAAAACTGGGGTATGGACACATATTTCAAAAACAAGTTGGACCGGAGGTATACGACGACCATGTTCCTTTGAACATAAAAGCAGGTATTCCCACTATTGATATTATTGATTTTCATTATCATTATAAAGGTAAGAACATATGGCACACGCCACGTGATCTGCCCTCCCACTGTTCACCGCAAAGTCTCAAATATATCGGTGACGTTCTGGGTATTTGGTTATCCGCTCAATAAGCACTGGATTTTAAATCTTATAAATGTTATATTATTATAAATAAGGGAATCTATGATAAAACGTTACCATATATGTAATAATAGTACAATTAAAAATATTTCCATTGCTTGGGATGCTCCAGAGTGGAAGAATGTCCCCATTGCCGAGATCAACACCTTTCATCAAAATAGCAGTGAACACAGACCAAAGACAGAGGCTAAAATTCAATATAATGACAAGGGAATATTTTTATTGTATAAAGTTCAAGATCAATATATACGATCCCTTTACACCGATTATAATTCAAAAGTCAATGAAGATAGTTGCGTTGAATGGTTTATAAAACCGCAAGAATCTGAAGGTTATTATAATTTTGAATTTAATGCCGGAGGCACTCTTCATGTCAACTATATCGTTGATCCGGAACGTGATCCCAATGGTATACGAAAAGATATACGAAGCATTCCCGAGCAACATTCGAAACAGATCAGCATTCTCAGTAGCTTACCGCGTATTGTAGATCCCGAGCTTACAGAAAAGAAAACATGGTTTTTGGGAATTTACATACCTTTTACATTTTTTGAACTTTATTCTCCGATCAAAAAGATAAATAGCTCAATCTGGCAGGGCAATTTATATAAATGTGGAGATAAAACCTCTCACCCTCACTGGGCTGTGTGGAGTCCGATCGATAAACTGAACTTTCATCAACCAAAACATTTTGGAGAGTTTGTCTTTGTCGAAAAGAGGGTTTAAGCGTTTTATTTTCACTATTTAATATGAGTGCTTTGTCAACACGATCATATAGGTGAAGGGATAAGAGCTATGAGGAAGTTTGTTACGGGAGACATTCAGGGAACAGTTTTATTTATTGATATTAAGAATTTCTTGGGCATAAGCGAAATTTTGCATCCTAAAGAAATCTGTCAATTCATTATGCAGGTTATTGAACCGCTATCCGATAGTATCAAAGATCATCATGGTTATGTATGTCAAATACAGGGTGATGCGATCATGGCTGTGTTCGGGCTTGAAAAAGAGGATAGACGTCATGCCGATAATGCCGTTGAATGTGCACTGGAAATGCAAAAAATTCTTGATGAGATCAATCCGGTAAAAGTGAATGGTATCTGTATTCCCGTTTCGGCACGAATAGGTATATGCTCGGGTGAGATATATGGATGCCGGATACATGTTGCCGGAAAGAGAGAGTATACTGTCTTGGGTAAAACCGTAAATCTTGCATCCCGCTACCAAAAAATAAATAAATATTATGGCACGAAAATCTTGATAGATGAAACGGTATTTGCTTATATTAAGAATGATATAGTCA
>CAZSGO010000059.1:0-8801 GCA_964606395.1 uncultured bacterium | reverse complement strand
GGACCCGTCATATCTTCTCCACCTTTGATTTATCCGGACACCGTAAAATATAGTCTGCAATGTTCAATGATGTTCCGGGAACTTGGTAATTTACATCAATTTCGCTCATGGGGAAAAGAATAAATTTTCTTTCCTTAAATCTCGCATGAGGAATGGTCAATTTATCTGTTTGAAGAATAAGATCTCCATAGAAAATAATATCTATATCAAGAGTTCTGGGACCCTTGGGACGCCGGGGATCACGCTGCCTAAAAAAACGTGTCTCCAACTCGCTGGTGAAATCCAATATTTCAAAAGGATCAAGATCGCTGTGATACTTTGCAATGGCATTCACAAATGCAGGCTGATCTGTATCATAAAGCGGTTCAGTACGCCACAATGCGCTTTGTTTTACAAACTCTATATGAGAATTGCTCGCAACTTCTTTGATGGCACGAGTGACTAAATGCCCGGAGTCACCCAGGTTGGAGCCAAAGCCGAGATATAATGATTTTATGTTATTACGATCCATATTTAACTTTCTGGAACAGGCATCAGTCTACGCTCTGCGAGCTACCAGCCTTCGTCAAGACTACGGCCGGCACAACGCCCGAAAGGTGCCAATTCCCAATATTCAATATACATTTCCTAAATCCTGTTATCCTGTCTAAATAACAATCCCAAACATCCTGTTATCCTGTCTAAATAATATCCAGTCTAAGACTTTCAGCATCAAGCAGTAATTCAGTCTTCACCTTAATGCTCTCCATTTCACCCGGTGCAAGATGGCGTTTTTTTATTTCTTTCACCATCTCATCATCAATACGCAATACTACTTTAGCATTATCGAAGGTTCTGTTGACCCTAAAATATAACTCTATCTCGTTCTGGCAATTTTGAGGTCTGATCTCCTGAGGAACGATATAGGATATTCCCTCGCCCGCTAATGAGCATATCCCGCTACCGCCTTTTAAATTACCTTTTGAAAATTCCACGGCAAATCTACCCGCTTTTTGGCTTTCTATTGTAACATAATCCACCAGATCATGCACATGGGCCACATTTCCACAGGCAAAGATACCGGGGATTGATGTTTCCATTGATTCGTTCACCCTTGGACCACGCGTACGTTTATCCATTACAATATCGGCTGCAAAAGGCAGCTCTATTTCCGGCAGGAGTCCAACCGACAGCAATAAGGTATCACAATCATATTTTTTTTCGCTACCCGAAATAGGTTGAAAATGATCGTTGACTTCCGATATTTCAACGGCTTCCAAACGATCTTTTCCAAAGATATTGGTAACGGTATGTTGTAAAAGCAAAGGAATTTGATAATCATCGAGACATTGAACGATATTTCGTGTGAGTCCGCTAGAATATGGCATTAATTCGGCTACAGCAAGGACCTTGGCACCCTCCAGTGTCATCCGCCTGGCCATAATGAGTCCAATATCACCCGAGCCCACAATAACGACCTTTTTACCGATCATATAGCCTTCAATATTCACTAATCTTTGGGCCGTACCGGCTGTCATAATACCCGCGGGACGAGTTCCGGGGATCGCCAAAGCGCCTCGGGTACGTTCACGGCAACCCATGGTCAGGACAATGGCTTTAGCAAATAATTTTTGATAACCTTCTTTGGGATTTAAAATATATACGGATCTGTCTTTTCCAATCTCAAGGACCATCGTATCGGTTTTGATCTCTATATCGGTTTCTTTGACGTTGTCAACGAAGCGCTGGGCATATTCGGGACCGGTCAGATCTTCTTTAAATGTCTGCAGTCCAAAACCGTTATGGATACATTGCTGCAATATCCCGCCCAATTCCAGATCACGTTCGATAATACAAACTTTATCCGCCCCATTCTCTTTGGCTGCCAACGCTGCGGCAAGTCCGGCTGGTCCGCCACCGATACAAATTACGTCATAGTGTATCATGGGGTACCCTCCCCTTTTGTTTCACCGAGTATAATTCGGGATGCTGAGGAATCTTTGCAAATGCTTTCTTGGGGAATATTCAATTCTCTTGCGAGGATATCAATAATGCGTGGACCACAAAAGCCACCCTGACATCTGCCGCCGCCGCTCCGGGTCCTTCGTTTAACGCCATCAAGCGACCGCGCACCGGCGTTGCGTTGGATACAAGCGACGATCTCGGCTTCAGTGACACCTTCACAACGACAAATGATCCGGCCGTACAGGGGGTCTTCTTTGACTATCGCTGCTTTTTCTTCATGAGTAAGAGCATGAAAACGGACGATCTTTCGCCGTCCGGCTTTGAAATCTTTTTTAGGCTTAAGTTCGATATGTTTTCCGACCAGATCTGCAACATATACTCCAATTGCAGGAGCTGCACTCAATCCGGGGGATTTTATTCCCGCCACGTCTATAAAACCGGGGGCTGCAGGATAATCGCGGATTATAAAATCACCCGTGGATGGTTCCGCACGCATACCGGAAAAGGTTGTGATAATTTGATCTTTCGGGAGAGATGGTACGCTAATCAATGCCATGTCCCATACTTCTTTCAGTCCCTGACTCGTTGTTTCTACGGCTTCTCGATCGAGAACCTCATGTGAATTCGGCCCAACTATCAAATTTTCGTGAGCGGTCGGGGCAACAAGGATCCCTTTTCCCAATTCAGTGGGACATTGAAAAATAACATGCTTTACAGTATCGCCGGCATATTTATCCATTAAATAGTACTCACCGCGACGTGTTTCTATCTCAAAAGCGGGTTCAAGTACCATATTGTGGATCTTATCGGCATATACGCCGGCTGCATTGATCACGATATCGGCTATTAAGCTGGACCCGTTTGTGCTAATAATAAAATTATTTTCATGTTTGCTAATATCAAGGACCTGTGATTCCAGCATAAGCTCCGCTCCGTTATCCATGGCATGTTCCATGAAGGCAATGCTTAGCTCATAGGGACTTACAATACCTGCCGTAGGAGCATAAAGAGCTGCTTTTATCTCAGGATTTAACTTCGGTTCTTGTTCTTTTAGCAATTCCGGAGAAATGATCTCCAGACCGGGGACACCATTCTCTTCCCCGCGTTTTTTTAATGCTTCAAGTGTTTTGACTTCTTTGTCCGAAAAAGCTACAACATAGGAACCGCACTGTTTAAACGGGACATCAAGTCGGTCACATAATTCGGGATACATTTTATTGCCGAGAACATTGAAAGTTGCCATCAAGGTTCCGGGTTTTGCATCATAACCGGCATGAACAATTCCGCTATTCGCTTTGGACGCTCCGTTGGAAATATCGTTGGTTTTTTCAAGGACACAGACTGAAATGTCATAGGAGGCCAAGGCACTGGCAATAGATGTACCGCTCACTCCCGCTCCCACAATAACGACATTATATTTTTTCTGTGGCTTCAATCAGAGTACCTTCTTTAAATACTTTCCGGTATAAGACTTTTCGTCCTGAGCTACAATTTCAGGTGTTCCGGCAACCATCAGGGTTCCACCTTGGTCACCGCCTTCCGGTCCAAGATCTATAATATGATCGGAATTCTTGACCACATCGAGATTATGCTCGATGATCAACACGGTATTCCCTTTATCAACCAATTTATTCAGAACTTCCAACAGCATATGCACATCGGCAAAATGCAGTCCGGTTGTCGGTTCATCCAGAACATACAATGTTTTACCTGTTCCCATTCGGCTTAATTCGGTTGCAAGTTTTACGCGTTGCGCTTCACCGCCGGATAAGGTTGTCGCCTGCTGTCCAAGATGAATATAGCCCAAACCTACATCATTCAATGTTTTCAGCTTTTTCTTGATCTTGGGATGATTTTTGAAGAATTCAAGAGCTTCTTCTACGGTCATATCCAATACTTCGGCAATATTTTTGCCTCTATATTTGATATCCAGTGTTTCACGATTGTATCGTTGTCCCTTACATACTTCACAGCGCACATAGACATCAGATAAAAAGTGCATCTCGATCTTTTTCACGCCATCACCGCTACAAGATTCGCAGCGGCCACCCTTGACATTAAAAGAAAAACGCCCCGGTTGATATCCACGCAATTTTGATTCCTGTAAAGATGAGAACAGTTCACGTATATAGGTAAAAACACCCGTATAGGTCGCCGGATTGGATCTGGGTGTCCTTCCGATCGCCGATTGGGTAATATTTATGATCTTATCCAGCTGATCCTTGCCTTCTACATGTTCATATTTTAACGGAGTTCCCTTAGCGTGCATCAGATCGCGATGCAATATTTGCACCAACGTTTCGTTGATCAGCGAGCTTTTGCCCGAACCACTGACACCTGTAACGCAGGTCATGGTTCCCAATGGGATCTCTACATCAATTTTTTTTAGGTTATTGCCTTCCGCGCCAAAGAGCTTTAAATATTTGCCGTTCCCCTTACGTCTTTTTTGAGGGATCGGGATACTCATTTTTCCCGAGAGATATTGACCTGTTAAAGATTTATCACAAGCCATGACCTCCGAAGGGGTTCCTTCGCAGACAATTTCACCGCCATGTATACCCGCACC
Organism: uncultured bacterium; assembly: GCA_964606395.1. Taxonomy (GTDB): domain Bacteria; phylum Fidelibacterota; class Fidelibacteria; order Fidelibacterales; family Fidelibacteraceae; genus M50B103. The sequence continues at coordinate 4,291 of CAZSGO010000059.1, read as the reverse complement.
GGGTCCCATATCAATGATCCAGTCCGCTTCTTCCATGGTTTCCTGATCATGCTCGATCACAATAATGCTATTTCCAAGATCACGCAGACCTTTAAGCGTCTCCAACAATTTTACATTATCGCGCTGATGCAGACCAATACTCGGTTCATCTAAAATATACATAACCCCCATCAACTGTGAACCTATCTGAGTTGCCAGACGAATTCGCTGAGCCTCGCCGCCCGAAAGGGTCCCGGCACTGCGATTTAATGTCAAATAATCTAATCCGACATTTTCCAGAAAACCCAAACGCTGGTTCATTTCCTTAAGGATCTGTTCGGCTATGACCTTTTCGGTGTCGGTGAGTTTTAATCCTCGAATAAATCTCAAGGCTTCTTTAATGGACATACGCTCAAGATCGTCAATGCTTTTACCGCCTATGAATACTGAGGTTGATATTCTTTTTAGGCGCGATCCACCGCAAACACGGCATGTTTGCTGGGAAATATATTTTTCTATCGTTTCACGCATCATGGCAGATGTTGTCTGATGATATCTGCGCTTTAAATTCGGGATCACCCCTTCCCAGCCGCCGGTATATTGACCGCTCCAGTTCTTGCCCTGATAATCGATCACCAGTTTATTGTGACCGGTGCCGTATAACAAGACCTGCTGAACTTCTTTATTCAACTGATACCATGGCGTGGAAAATTTAAAATTATATTTTTGGGCCAGGCCTTTTAGGATATTACCGTAATAAGTGCCTTTTGGCTGTTCGCCAATCGGTGAAAGAGCGCCCTTCAACAAACTTTTAGATTTATCGGGCACGACCAGATCGGGACTGAATTCCATTTGATAACCCAATCCGTTACAGGCGGGACAAGCTCCCATAGGGTTATTAAAAGAAAACATGCGTGGGGTTAATTCTTCAAGATTGACCTCAGGATGATCCGTACAGATGAAATTTTCGCTGAATCTCTGTTCAATACTGCCCGATTCATGAATAATAACATTCCCGTTACCATGTTTTAAAGCCAATTCCACGCTTTCTGTCAAGCGTTGTTGAACCTCATCATTTATAACCAAGCGGTCAATTACAATATCAATATCATGTTTATTATTACGCTCGGGTATTTTTATATCCGAAAGCTGTTGGATCTTTCCATCGATCCGAACTCTGAGAAAACCTTCTTTTTTCAATTGATTGAAAAATTCACGGTATTCGCCTTTTCGCTGACGGTATGCCGGTGACAAAATCTGGACTTTTGAGCCTTCGGGCATGCTCAAGACTTTATCCACGATCTCTTGAACGGTCATTTTGGAAATCGGTTTCCCGCAAATAAAACAATGCGGCTTACCGATACGGGCAAAAAGCAAACGCATATAGTCATGGATCTCGGTAATCGTCGCCACCGTTGAACGAGGATTCCGATGCGTTGTTTTTTGTTCTATGGAAATAGCCGGTGACAATCCCTCGATCTTATCAATATCGGGTTTTTCCATAATACCTAAAAATTGACGGGCATATGATGAAAGAGATTCCACATAGCGACGTTGACCTTCGGCATATAAGGTATCAAAGGCGAGAGATGATTTACCACTACCGCTTAACCCAGTGATAATCACCAGTTTATCCCTTGGTATCTCAACATTGATATCCTTGAGATTATGTTCGCGGGCACCCTTTATGACGATCTTATTTTGTGACATTTTTTTCCTGTAATTAATCTAGTAAAGATACGCTTTTTCGCAATTAATCGGAAGAATTATTTAGAGTATAAAAAATGATAAAAGATTAGAGTATAAAGACTAAAGTGAGAAAGGTTGCATGACCTGCCAGCTCGACTCGCCATAGCTTTAGCGAAGGTGAGGTGCTGGCAGGTCGAGAAATACTTGTCATTCCGGACTGGATACGGGATCTATCTCTATATGCGATTCATAATTGATATTAACTACGCTACGTTAATAGAACAATAAATCCGATTGACACAGAGATCCTGAAATAAATTCAGGATGACGAGAGATGAATATTGAAGGCTGAATAGATTATGGGTAATTGATATTAATTACAATCTTACACCTACATCCGTATACTTTTATACCCTGGACTTTCTCTTCCAAACCCTACAGGTTGATCTTTTTCTTCAGTTCCAATGCTTGAGGATGTTCGGGGCTTAATTCGAGTATATCATCGATCAATTCTTTTGAAGAGTAGATCATATTTTGTTCATAATAAGACAAGGCCAAATAGTATTTTGCATCTATGTTCACACTGTCTATTTCAATGGCGGATTTGTATGCCTCGATCTCTTTGAGTGTATACCCTACATTATGATATGCATGGCCCAGTGCTAAATATACCTTAGTGTCGGGATTGACCGCTACAGCTTGTTTATAAAGCATTAATGCTTTTTCAACCTGCTGAGTATCAATATAATATGCCGCAAGGTTCAAAACACCTTTGCTGTGTCCCGGGCATTGATTGACCAATGTTTCATATTCCTGGATGGCGGTCGCTTCATTTTTCATTTGCCAGTTCGCAATGGCAAGATTGTAGCGCGCATTACAAAATTTCTTATCAAACTTCAGTGCTTTGTTAAAGTATGAAACGGCAATACCATACTTTCCCTTTTTCAGATACAGATTGCCGATATTGTAATTGATATAGGCGCTGTTGGGATCATAAATTATTGCACTTTGAAGTAAAGCAAGTGCTTCCTCGTTCTTTTCCTGCAGTACATAGAGATTGGCAAGATTATTGTAAGGGAAAGCATAGGTGGGTCCGAATTTAATGGCGCGAAGAAAATAATATTCCGCTTTTTCGAGATCGTGTAATTTCAAATATACATTCCCCATGCCATTCAGGGCAAATACATAGGTTGAATCACCTTCTAGTGCGGTCTCGAATTTTGCTACCGCACCCTTTAGATCCCCGTTTTTAGATAACAAATTCCCTTCCCGGGCTACAAGCGTAACATTTTCGTAATATTCAATGGGGACATAGCTGCTTTGGGACGATGCCGATTCTTTTTGCAAAATATCATGTGAGCCGTATTCTATGGTCATATTGCCCATGGGATCTTCTTCGGCGAATATGAACGAGAACAAGACAACAAGTGGTAAATATCTAAAGTATTTCATAAAGTTCACCTTTCTTGGTGAAATCATTCTCACTTATATCAAAGCGACTTGAAATGGATCTGCTTAGCTCTTCTGCGGCTTTAGGATCATCGGTATGCAAAGAGATCAATGCCTCACCTTTTTCAACCTTATCGCCAAGATGTTTGTGAACGACCAATCCCGCTTTGGGATCAATTTTATCATTTAGGGATTTTCTGCCCGCTCCCAGCACGATCGAGTCCAAGCCCAATTGGTATGTGTCTATACCCGATATCGTGCCTTTACGGCCGGATTTGACCTCAATTACGTGCTTTGAAACAGGATAGAGTTCCGGTTTTTCCAAATATTTTATATCCGCACCCTGCACTTCCGCTATTTTCAGAAAAGCATCATAAGCGGCACCATTGTCGAGCAATGTTTCCAATTCTTTGCGGATCTCGCTTTCCGGACGTTTCGGATCTGCCATGGAAAGCATCTGACCGGTCAAGACCAATGACAATTCCCTTACATCGGCCGGACCTTTGCCTTTCAGGACATCCAAAGATTCCTCAACCTCAAGCCAATTGCCCACTTTATCACCTAGCGGCTGATTCATATCGCTGATCACGGGACGTACCGATAATCCGTATGCTTCGCCAAAATGCTTCAATTGCTCGGCCAAAAGTCGTGTTTCTTCATACTTACTGATAAAAGCACCGTTACCGGTTTTTACATCCAGGACCAATCCATTGATACCCTCGGCGATCTTTTTGCTTAGAATGGAACCACAGATCAGGGGGATGGATCTTACCGTAGCGGTAACATCTCTTAAAGCATATAGCATTTTATCGGCAGGGCAAAGATCAGCCGTTTGTCCGATCAGAGCACATCCGATGCGATCGGTCTGCTTTTGAAAATCATCCAATGACATTTGGGTTGAAAATCCCGGGATACTTTCCAATTTGTCCAACGTTCCGCCTGAGTGACCCAAACCGCGACCGGATATCATGGGGACTTTAAGTTTTCCGCTTGCCATGGCCAGTGGTGCCAGGATAAGCGATATCTTGTCCCCTACACCGCCTGTACTGTGTTTATCGGCATAATAAGTTTGCTTGTCGCTAAATGTAACGCGTTTACCGCTGTTGAGAATAACATCAATATAGGCGTTGATCTCTTCCGCTTCCATGCCTTTAAAGTAGACAGCCATTAAAAA
>CAZSGO010000058.1:0-8850 GCA_964606395.1 uncultured bacterium | reverse complement strand
TTTGAGCGAAATTAAAATAGTTTCTTCTAAATGCAAAGTTTTTTTTATACATTTTGCATTATTATTAGGGGATGAATATGAAAAACAACATACCATTATCAACCATTCGAAGCTTCAAAGCGAACCAGGAAGTCCGTGCCTATCTGCTTTTAAAGGAAAAACACCTCAGATTGACCCGCGACGGTAAGCCATATCTTGATGTCATACTTTCCGACAAATCCGGAGCGATCATTGGCAAGATATGGGAACATGCAGGTGAGATCGAACCCATGATCGAAACGGGATCACCAGTCGGTGTACGTGCGATCGTCGAAGATTATCGTGGCAATCGGCAATTGAATATCAAACGCATCGTACCCGTAAATGAAGAAGATTTTTCTTCAAAAGGTTTCTCTTGGGAACTGATCTTACCCCAATCCGAGAAGAATACCGAGAAATTATGGAAATTTGTCGAAAAGACGGTCGATAAAGTGAATAATCCTAACCTATTAACCCTTCTTCACTTGCTAATCATTAATAATCGTAGCAAAATACTAAAACATCCTGCTTCATTACGCCTACATCATGCCACCATGGGAGGATTTCTTGAACACATGGTCTATATGCTCAATCTGGGTCTTCATGCCGCCAAGCAATATAAACTGGATCAAGATCTTGTAGTAGCGGGCATCCTTTTGCATGATATCGGAAAATTGGATGAACTCAGCGGCTACCCCAATAATGTTTATACCGATGAAGGTAATTTTTTGGGACACGTGGTAATGGGATATAATATGGTAGATAAAGCCATTGCTACACTTCCGGATTTTCCCGTGGACCTTTCTTTAAAGCTAAAACATATTCTTCTATCACACCAGGGCGCTTACGAAAATCAGTCACCCAAAAAACCCGTTTTTCCCGAAGCCTTGCTGATCCATTATCTTGACGAACTGGATGCACGCATGGATATGATGAAAAATGCTATCAGCCAGGAACTGGATGACGGCGAATGGACCTCCGTAAAAAACTATTTCCGCGTACCTCTCTATAAATCACATAAGGACCCCGATGAACAACCAAAAACAAACGACAAAACAGACTCTGAAAAAAAATCGTAAGATCGCCGAAACGGGTATATTTCTTGCTCTTTTTCTCGGCCTTGCCTATGCCTTTGCCTATATACCCAATTTAGAGTACATCACGGCCATTGCTTTTTTATCGGGATTATTGCTTGGATGGAAAAGAGGATTGTTTGTGGCCTTCATCGGTGAAGCGATCTTCAGTATTGCCAACCCTTTTGGTTCAAGCCTGGCCTTCCCGATGCTGTTGATCGCACAATTGGTATCTTTTACTTTAATTGCGCTCACCGGTGCCGCTTATAGAAGCTTTATCCCACAAATGATCGAAAATAAGCCAGGACTTGCTGCTTTTATGTTCGGACTTGCCGGGCTCTTGCTGACCGTTAGTTATAATGTGATCACAACGATATTTTATGCCGTTCCATCGGGATTTACTTTTGAACAAACCCTTGCCAGCATTGTCAGCGGTATTCCTTTTTATCTTATCAACATGATAGCCAATACGATCAGCTTCTCGATTCTTATCACACTTATCCTTCGCTATGTCAGTAAAAATTATCCACATTATCTGGAGAAAAACAAATGAAACGACTTATGACCCTGACACTTATGGCATTAAGTTTTCTAAGCGCTTATGAACTTGGGACTGACAGCTGGGGAGGCTATACGGTATTCGATCCGGATTCCAGGGTTTCGTTGCTCGCCTATCCATCTTCCTGGCTGAAACCCGGCAAGATACTTTTTGATCACGATTACCAAGATTCTTCTTCAACCTTTGGTTCATGGGATCAGATATTTACAATGGATGAAAGCAGATCATATGACTATGGTCTTTCGAGCGATATTGTTGCAAAGTATACTCCCTACTCTTTTCCTCACCGCTGGAGTGCGGGATTGGAGTTTGTAAATTATAAAGGTCCCAATTCCACCTATCGGACGGATGCCGTGCTTCATTATAAGCACAAAAAAGGCGAAATTGAATATTACAATACAAGCAATGATCAACGTATTATGCTCAATACCCAAATTACAACGCATTATATACGCAGTAACGGATTGAGCTTAAATTATCAATTTTCCGAAAAACTCAAGGTTCTGGGAAGTATAGATTATAATAAGATCGCTCAGGAGGATACAAGCTCAAGAACCTATGATATTCATCATGAATTTGTTGGGCTTCAATATTCCTTTGCCAAAGCTTTTACCGCATACGGGAATTTTCATTATTGGTATTACATTAACGAAGATCGTGAAGGACCGGCAATGCTCTTTTATCCCGGTATTCGCTACAATTCTAAAATGATCATGAGTCATGTCAGTCTGCGCATTTCGCCCACCACGATCCATCCCATTGCAGAATTTGCCGTTTATCCCGATCCTTTTTATTTTCACGTCTACGCCAAAGCAAGATCATCACGTCTGCCATTTAAACAAGCTGCCAATGAGTATATAGGATTCAAGGCGGGAATAAAAAAAGATTCCGAACACCATTATTTTATGACTGACGTACAGGCCGACTATGACGTTGTTCGAACCGGAGAACCGGATTCTTTGATAAATAATGATTTTTATGGTGTCAAAGCAAAAGCCGAGTACCGCTTTAAAACACCGGGTATCGAGCTTTATGGCCGAGCTACCTACAATCAAATTATAAATCCTCGTGAAGGCTATTACCACCCTGAACGATCTATTCTTATGGGTGGAATGGAATTTCACACGAAATTGGCAGATGGACATCTGCTACTTAACGGTGACATCAATGCTCAATATATAATTCATGATGATCCCGATAATGTTTCCTTCAATCCGTCTACACTGTCTTATCATCTTTTACAAGAAGGTGATCCCGTGGGCGATTGGAAAATTAATTTTAAATTGAAAGCTATTATTCAAACATTTGCAATATCGGCAATAATCTCAACACCACTTAAAGCGGGCGAAGATATATATTATTATCTTTGGGAGGGTATTTATACTTCTTCGGACCTTTTTTACGGAAATACCTTTTATGCAGGCTTGAATATACAGTGGTTATGGTGGAAATAGATCGGTGACCTGTGAACAGTGAAGGTTCGAAAATCTAAATTAAAATAAAGCAAGTAAGTTTCAATGCCAAAAACACGATTAATAACAATTTTGCTGATCGTCAACCAAGCGGTCCTTATTGCCTTTACCAATATTGCTTCAAAGCAAGCGGCTATGGAACTTGATCCCTTTGTGATCTCTTTTTTCCGATACGTTATCGGTATTTTAGCTTTGGGTACCATTGTGCTGATCCGCGGCACGAAGATCAAGATCGATTGGTCGGATTGGAAATTACTCTTATTTCTGATGTTCATGGGAATGTTCTTTAATCAATTGATATTCGCACAGGCACTGAAACATACAATTCCTAGCCACCCTCCCATGATCTATGCACTCACACCGATTGTGATCATATTCATCGATATTATCCGTAAACGAAAACTCGCTTCCAGACAGGTTATTTATGCATCGGTGTTAAGCCTTATCGGGGTAGGAATTGTTCTGGGAAAAAATATCCTGATCTTTAATTCATCGATCTTGTTGGGCGATGGATTGGTATTTATTGCGATGTTGTGCTGGTCACTCTACACTGCCTTCAGTAAGCCGCTTGTCATGAAATACGGTTCATTGGAATTAACATTGATCCTTCTTGTAGGAGCGGCGATCATCTATTCCCCATGGGGTATCATTCGCCTTTCACAGGCAGATCTCAGCGTGATCACCTGGAAAGGATGGACCAGTCTGGTTTATCTTGGGGTATTCAGCAGCGGCATGGCTTATTTAAACTATTTTGCAATATTAAGACGAATTGACCCCACTCAAACGGGACTTATCATTTCAACCCATCCGCCGGCAACCATTATTCTTTCGGTCTTATTCGGTTATGAGGTTTTCCAATGGAATGTTATTGCGGGTACAGCGCTTATTATTGTTGCCTTATGGATCGCTCAAAAGAAGATCAAAGAAAAGGTACCTTTCCCCGAGATATAAGCTGTGGATGGAAACGCAATTTAGCATTGTAGACCCTGCTTACCCCAACAACATCATTACCCTATTTTATTCTCAATTAAAAAATAACGCTCCGAAACTTCGGAGCGTCTTTTTCTTTAAACTTAATACTTTGATCTTTAGTGTTTAAAGCCGTATCGGTCTTGGTCTTCCCGGGCTTTTCAGTCGCATCATGATAGGATGGGGTTTTTTATTATCACCCATATCATCTTCATCATCCTGACTGACAAAAAGAGTGGAATCTAAATTTACCGTATCCATATCTAAAGAATCGCCTTCAAGAAAAGCGAGATATGCATTGATATCCGTTTCAATAGCCGAGATACGTAAAGCACTTTGACTTGCAAAAGGTGCATTGGGATATTTCGTTGTGACCATATGGTAATAATACAAAGTACTGTCTTGCGTGTTCTCGTTCAAACTCAGTTCATAATCATACAACCATGCAATTTTATATGTTATAAAAGCACGATTTTTACGATCGATATTGTCGGATCTCAACAAACCCCTTAGTGCATCAACAGCTTCTCTATACTTTCCGGCATCAATATATTGGTTTTCGATCGCTAATATCTTTTCTTGATTTTCATAGAACAAAATCGAATCTTGTGGTACCCGATCTAAAATAATGTTGGTAAGCTGTGAATCCGGGAATTTTTCCGTGAGTTCTTTTTTGATACTATCAGCCTTTATCTTGTCTCCCATTTCATATTCCCAAACATAGGATTGTGAATAAAGAGCCTGAGGCACAGAGGGTGTAAAGTAGTACTCATCCTCGATCTTTTTATAAATATCGAGAGCTGTGTCAGGCATATTAAGATCAAAAAGAAAAAGACCGGCAAGGCTGAACAGTTGGCCGACATATTTATTGCTTTCCGTAAGGTATGCGCTTAACATCACCTCATATTTGTGATAGTTTTTCTTGGCAACATTGATCAACGAATCAACTCCGAGACTATCAAATTTAACGGTATCCGCAAGAAGCATGTTACGGGATATCGCCTCGCTTGCCGTTGAATCGGAAAGATACTCAAAATGAACCCATGCGCTATCAGCCAATTGCGGTGACTTCAACGAGATATTTTTAAGATCGCTGTTAAGCTTTTTTAACTGCTTTATTGTCTTAAGGTATCCATCCGCTAATTCCCCTTCTTCACATTGCCTGCGCTTAGTCTGTGCTTTTTTAAAGAATATTTCAGAGGAATCGATATTGTCCGCTTCATGGATATAATATTTCCCCAAACGGTATGCGGCTCGAGCCCATGCTTTTGAGTCACGATTATTTCGATAGATCTTTTCAGGGTCATCTACAATATATTGCAAATGTGAGATCGCTTCGGGAATATTGTTATCTGCAAAAAAGATGCTTGCCTGCTCGTAAGTAATATCACCCCAATATTTCGCAATTCTGGAATCTTTTAAAGCATCAGCTATCAATTCGTTGGCTTTGGCTTCATCTCCCATAAGACGATAAATGCGAATATAGGCTATTTGTACGCGTGCCCGTTGTTCATCAAATTTAATGTTGCGGTTGGCCCGATCAGTATATTTCAAAGCTTCTTCATATTTTTCATCTTCTACCAAAAGCTCTACAGCTTCCATGTACATATCGCAACGGGGACCTTTATCTGAAGCTTTGTCTGCAGCCTGTAAAAAAGCATTGAGTGCTTTTACTTTATCGTTTTCCTGTAACGCCAGATAGGCCATTAGATTATAAGCTTCCGAAAAATAAGCACGGTTGTTTGAATTTGATAAAAACTGCTCGATCAGATCATAGGCGATCGTTTTTTTATCCATTTGGAAGTAGCATTTCGAGATCCATAATTTAGCCTCAAAATAAAAGGGACTATCGGGATATTGAAGTGTCAGTTCTTCCAAATTGCTTAATGCCCGCTCATAGCGGCCAAGCTGAAATTGACAAACACTGTTGTAGAATATCGCATCATCGACATATGATGATCTGGAAAATTTACTTATGACCAATTCAGCCTGCGTGGCTGCCTTATTAAGTGCTGAACGGGTTTCAATACTTAGTTGCTCTTTATCTTCTTCGTTGTTGTACTTATCCTGGGCATTGTTAAAATAAACTTTTGCATTATAAAAAGTATTAAAATACGCCGCCAGGTTGACACCGAATTTCGCAAAGAAATTTTCCTGTGCAGACATCAACATCATAGGGAGTAAGATCAGTATAAAGACGTAATAGATTTTTTTCATGCCATTTGATCGCTGTAATTAAATAAAAGTTCCAAATTTGGGGATAAATTACACACTTAGGATTAATATCCACAGTGTTTTTTAAATATTTCCTTTCAGAAGGTTATTTCAGATATGATCATTTTATCGGATCGATCAATATCTCAGAAATACCTTCTAACTCAAATGTACATCATACAATGTTCATAGCAGTCAAAAAAAAGATTCATTTGACTGTTGATATCCATTGTTCTAATTATTTCTCGGCCTTTTTAGCGCAGGTACTGGCGCCGAAGATCAAATATATCGGGCAAAGTCCTACAAGGCTTGTCAGCAGAAATATTCCGGCCGCGACAAGCAATACAATTCCCCATGCCCCGGTGATCACATCAGTGAAGAACAAGACCGCTATGGCGGCCGCTATGAGCAACCTGATGATCCGATCGGCTATTCCCATGTTCTTTTTCATGTTGACTCCTTTTTTTCTTTCAATGAGTTATGTGAATGATATATAACTTAGATGAAATGAAAAGGTTTCAATTTAAGGCTCAGTTAATTTGTGTGAATTCTTTGTTTTTTATCTTCATATCCCTCCGGAATGATATTGCTATCCAATTCCGGAAATATGTTTAATTGAGTATGAACTTTTCTACGATCAAAATAGCAATTTTCCCCATACCGGTGCCAAAAATTATACCGCCTAAAATATCCGAAGGATAATGAACGCCCAAATATATTCTTGCCATCCCTACCAAAAAGGCAAAAATGAACAATGGTATTGCAAGGAAGGGAGTAAAATGTGCAATGATCATCGCGATCAGAAAAGCGGCAGAAGTATGCCCTGAAGGAAATGAAAATTCATCCAGAGGATAGACCATATTCTCGATTTCCTGATGAGCATTGAAAGGTCTTATACGTCTAATGGTATTTTTTAAAATCCTATAGATCGGCAACTCAATGGCAAAAGCGATCATGATAACATAAAGCGCAGATTTAAAAAGTTCATTTTTTGAAAAATACAGATAAACAAGATACAGTCCATAAAAGTATCCGTCGCCGATAAATGAAATAATTCTGAATATTAAAGGCAGGATGGTATTTCTGCGAAAATTGAATATAGCTTGAAATAATTTTAGATCAACTCGTGATACGGCAGCTTTCATTTTTTCCTCAGAGGGACAAAGTGAACATCTGTAATGACCTTCCCTTTCCACTCTCCGTCTTTCTGCTCGTATAATACTAATAATTGATCGAATTTCCCAACAGGTAATATGAGTTTCCCGCTTGGCTTAAGCTGTGCTAACAGGCCCTCGGGAAGCGCTTCGGGTGCAGCCGATAATAAGATACAGTCATAGGGTGCTCTGGCGGAATGGCCACTATGGCCATCTTTACAAAATATATCCACATTATCTATCTTAAGTTTTTCAAGAACCTTTTTACTCCGTTCAGCCAGGTCCACTTCCAATTCAATGCCCGTAACTTTTTTAACCAACAAAGAAAGCAGTGCGGTTACATATCCCGATCCCGATCCGATCTCCAATACCTTATCCTGAGGTTTCAATTTCAACAACTCCAGCATTAAAGCAACCACATAGGGTTGAGAGATCGTTTGGCCACAACCGATGGGAACCGCTTGGTCCCGATATGATCTTTCATTTTCTTCTTCGGGCATAAAAAGATGCCTGGGAATAGTTAGAAAAGCATCCAATATCCTTCGGTCACGAATACCGTATTCTTTTAGAAGCTTTACCATCTTTTCTCGTTTGGTATATTTGCCGTGTTCGGCGTAACGCGATGTACTGATCTTTTTCATGTAGTATATTTTATGGTTAGTGATAAGGGGAGTATGTTTGCTCTATGAGCTCTATTAAAGTAAAATAAGATATCAGGAAAAATGTTTGATAAAGAATTCTGTCTTGTCCTTACCTCTTATCTTTTAATTCTCTTAAATAGTAATTCTTGGATCTTGTCTCTTGTGTTTTGATCCTTGAATTTAAAGGGGAGGAGAATGATATTTATGATTTCTTAATTGGTTTTTTGTGAGTAGCAGGCTTACGCTGATACGTTTTCTCTACTCGAATTATATGCCCTTTATGCATAACAAGGGTAATATCAACCAAACGGTGGCGGACTAAAGATTGCGCAGATGCGAGTACAAGTGTCCGGTTATCCTGTTTGACATTTTTCTTCAATAAAGTGACATATTTTTTTACAAAATAATCATCCAGAGAATCAAAGCCGGGATCATCAACAATGATCAGCTTGGAATCCTGTAAAAAGACAGTCAGTAAAGCGATCTTTTTACGAGTACCGGATGAGAGTTCTGTCATTTTCCGATTCGCGATATCCTGTAAAGCGAAATCGTCCAATAACTCCATAACCGTGCGATAAGCTAGCGGTGATGAAAGTCTTTTTGCCTTAACGGCATCTAATAATGTTGCCAGAGGTGTTTTTTTGAATGTGATACCCTCTTGGCGGATATATGTAATTAAACCTTTAACGATCTTTGTAGAATATTGTTTTTTTGCCCCGGATTTACCTTCAAAATAAATACTTCCTTCGT
>CAZSGO010000057.1:0-9007 GCA_964606395.1 uncultured bacterium | reverse complement strand
ACCGGGATCAGTATTGATAGGGTAAAAACGGGAAGGGGAGCCTTTCCTCCGGAATTGGCAGCACTTGCAAATAAAGCCGCAGAACTGCTCGAATTGGATATTGAACTTGATCCGGATGATTTTGAACTGGAATATGATTATCTCGGTGACGGTTATGCCATAGTCGGTGATAATGAACGCGAAGCGATCAAACTGCTTGCGCAAAGTGAAGGTATCTTTGTCGGACCCGTTTATACTGGCCGCGCCATGGGTGCCATGATCGACAAGATCCGAAAAGGGGAATGGAAAAATGAAACCATTCTTTTCTGGCATACCGGTGATGCGGCGGCACTTTTCGACTACGTTGAAGAGTTGATGGGTGGATAAGTCGATAGGTCGATAAGACGATAAGTCGATAAGTCGATAAACAATATATAAGTAATATAAAGAGACGCGATTACCGCGTCTCTATTTTTTTATATATTATTTAATCTTCATTCACGTCTCACGTTTTACGTCTAACGATCTTCAAATCAAATCCACCAATATCGTATCTAAAAACAACCAGCCCTCGGTCGTGCATCTTATACGATCGGGATCAAGCTTTTTTTCCACGTATTCATCTTCTTCTTCAAATTCATTTGAAAAGCCGACAAACCAATCGGGATGTTCACGCGCATAGGCTTGAATTGCCCTCCACGTACCGTCAGTGACCTGATCTTTGTGAAGTCCGCTATCCATACGAAGATGCGTAATAATGGCATCAGAAGGCGAGACAGGCTCCGATTCGTGAAATGCACAGGGGTTATCGATGAATGCTTTCAGATCGGGGAGATAATTTAAGCGTTTATCTTCAATTTTCGAATGAGCCGACGGCCCGAGTCCAAGGTAATCTACACCGGTCCAGTAAGCGCTGTTATGTTTACTTTTATAATCTGGTTTGGCATAGTTCGATACTTCATAATGCCTGTAATTCCTACCGCGGAAAAGATCTTCCGTATAGAGGAAAAACTGGCGATCCCTTTCCTCTGACGGTAGACTAAGCTTACCTGAATTTACCAGAGCGGCATAGGGCGTGCCTTTTTCACAGGTCAACCCATAGGCGGAAATATGCTCGGGTTCAATATTAAGTATTGTTCCAAGAGTCGAACTTAAGGTCGTGGGTGTTTGCCCCGGTATGGAAAAAATGACATCGACAGACACATTCGAAAACACACGTTTTGCATTCATTAAACAACGAATCGCCGTTTCACGGTTATGCAATCTGCCCAATATTTTCAGTTCGTTATCATTAAGGGACTGAATACCGATGGACAAACGTGTGAATCCGGCGCTATAAAGTGCTTTCAATGAGTCGCGATCGGAGGAGAATTCGGGATTGATCTCAATGGTCGTTTCCGGGAATTCCACCACATTGAAATGCTTATCAATAGTATTGAGAATATCCTCAAGTTGCGAAGCAGAGAGCAAATTGGGTGTTCCGCCGCCAAAATAGATCGTACGGATACTATAATCGTCTGCCATGGCTTTTCCGTGATATTCTATGGAACGCTTTAAGGCTTCTAAATACTGTTCTTGTAAATGCAGGTCTGTCATGCTATAGAAATCGCAGTACATACATTTCTGCTGACAGAAAGGGACATGAATATACAGATGAAGATGTTTCATACCAATACCAAAAAACCCCGTTCCTGGGAACAGGGTTCTCCATTTTTATTTGATATATTAATTATCTAACATACGGCCACCGCCCATACGTAAGACCTTACCTTCTGTGTTCTTCAAATCTTTTGTAGCATTTCGGCTATCGATAACAAGATTTGAGTTATCAACAATAAACTGATAATCAATATTTTTATGTGCTGTTGTGATCACAACGGCATCCAGTGTTTTTAATAATTCCGCCGTCAAAGGAACGGATTCGACCATACCGCCATTACGTTTGAATTCGGGACAATAAGGATCGTGATAACAAACGGTGGCTCCGCGATCTTCAAGTAGATTATAAACGTCAAAAGCGGGTGATTCGCGAAGATCATCGATATCGTTCTTATATGCCATGCCCAACACCATGATCGTTGAACCATTCAATGCTTTGCCGTGCATATTCATGCCATCCATAAGTGTATGAACGACGTATTCCGGCATGGAGGTGTTGACTTCCGCAGCAAGATCAATGAATTTTGTTTTATAATTCAAGGTTTTCATTTTCCAACTCAGGTAATGAGGATCGATGGGAATGCAATGTCCCCCCAATCCCGGACCCGGATAGAATTTCATAAAACCAAAAGGTTTTGTTGCAGCTGCGTCAATGACTTCCCAGGCATCAACACCAAGGCGGTCACACATAATAGCCAATTCATTTACCCAACCGATATTGATCATGCGAAAAGTATTTTCAAGTAATTTTGCCATTTCTGCGGCTTCGGCAGAGCTTACCGGAACGATCTCATCAAATATCTGGTCATAGATCGCTTTGGAATGTTCGGTACATGCGGGTGTTACACCACCTAAAACCTTGGGTGTGTTTTTAGTTAAAAATGTGGGGTTACCCGGATCAACACGTTCAGGTGAGAAGGCAAGGAAGAAATCTTTGCCGCAAACCAAGCCGGATTTTTCAAGGCGGGGAAGCATATATTCGCGGGTAGTGCCGGGGTAGGTGGTAGATTCCAGAATAACGACCAGATCTTTATGCATATATTTTTCAATTTCTTCCAGGGCAGAGTTGATAAATGACATATCGGGATCTTTAAGTTTGTTCAAGGGAGTCGGGACACAGATAGAGACGACATCCATATCCTTGATCACAGAGAAATCAGATGTCGCAACGATGAGACCTTTGTCGACGGCGGCTTTTAATTCTTCGTCCTTTACATCACCGATATAGTTCTCGCCTTTAGCGATCTTTTCAACTTTTACAGGATCTATTTCGATACCGGTAACTTTGATACCGACATTAGCAACTTCAACTGCCAAAGGGAGTCCAACATAACCTAATCCGATCACACAGAACTGAGTATCTTTTGTTTTTAGTTTTTCCAGAAATGACATTTATGTACTCCTTAATTGTATTTTAAAATTATAACACCAATATTACTTAAAAAACGGAAATGCTCCAATACTAAAATTCATATTTAGCTAACACTTCATTGAGGGTAGGCAGTGATTTGTCCTGCTCGGATAACAAGGGCTTCTTTATGACTTCACTTAAGCCCAATTGCTGATCATCCCACCTGATACCACCTTGATGTTCGGGTGCGTAAGGCACCGAAACTTTATATGAAACACAGGCCTCATTTGATAAAACATAATATCCATGGGCAAATCCGCTTGGAATGTATAATTGATCTTCATTTTTGGCGGATAAATTGATATGAATCTGTTGTAAAAATGTTTTTGAATTTCTCCGCAGATCTATCACGATATCCAAGATCTCTCCTGAGATCATGGTAAGTAGTTTGGCTTGTTCAAAAGGAGGTATTTGAAAATGTAATCCTCGAAATACTTTCTTTGTTGAATGAACAAGATTATCTTGAACAAAATGACAATCTATGCCGGCTTCTTTATATCGTGTATCTTGGAAAGTCTCACGGAAATTACCGCGGCCATCCTTGAATACTTTCGGACGGATCAATAAAACATCTGAAATTGCGGTTTTGATCACTTCCATTTAATTTTTCTTTTCATTTATTTTTCCACTTTGCTATAGCTTCGTAGAACAAATTATACGTTTATTTTTTTAATAAGCGCATTTTGTACGACCGGTACATACAAAAGTAAAACCTTTATCCTTCATATCGCGTGGGTCGTAAATATTTCGCGTGTCTATAAATACCGGTGATTTGAGGAGTTTTTTTACGCGTTTGAGATCCAAGGAACGGAATTCATTCCATTCGGTCATCAGCACCATGGCATCGGCGTCTTTTATGGCTTCATAGACATTGTTCTTGTAATTCAGATTTGGAAAATCTCTTTTAAAATCATCACTGGCAACAGGATCATAAACCTGAACCTTAGCACCTTCTTTTTCCAAAAGAGGAATAACCACTTTGGTGGGGGAGAAACGGGTATCATCCGTTTCGGGTTTAAAGGCCAAACCAAGTATTGCAATGGTCTTGTCTTTAAGATCAGGCATCACGGACTTCAATTTTGAAACCACACCTTCTTTTTGATATTCGTTTGCTTCAATGGTTGCTTCTACAACACGGCTCTTAATACCGTTCTCTTTGAAAATTTCAACCAAGGCCATTGTATCTTTAGGGAAACATGAACCTCCGAAACCGGGTCCTGCATGCAGGAATTTCGGTGAGATCCGTCCATCAAGTCCCATGGCTTTTGCGACCTCATTTACATCTCCGCCGACAATATCACATAAGTTTGCGATCTCATTGATGAAGGTGATCTTAACTGCCAGGAAGGCATTGGACGCATATTTGATGATCTCGGCACTTTCAATATTAGTTTCTACATATGAAACACCGCGAATGATCAGTGCATGATATACATCTTTCATGATCGCCTGTGCTTTTTCACTGCGAGATCCCACTACAACACGGTCGGGATTTAAAAAATCACCTACGGCTGAACCTTCACGAAGAAATTCGGGATTGGAAACCACATCGAAGCAATCCTTTCCGCCCGATTCTTTTTTGATCAGATCCAAAGTCTTTTTACCCGTTCCAACGGGGACGGTGGATTTATTGATAAAAACTTTATAATGATTTAAATTTTTTGCAAATGAAGTGGCTACAGTCCATACGGCTCTTAGATCTGCTTCACCGCCTTCACCCGGAGGTGTGCCAACAGCTGAAAAAATAACTTTGGAATCTTGAATAGCTTGATCAATGTCCGTGGTAAAGCTGAGGCGCCCGGCCCGAACATTGCGTTGAACGACTTCGAGCAAACCGGGTTCGTAGATCGGAATACCACCTTCTTGCAAGATCTTAATTTTAGATTCATCTATATCAACGCCGATAACGGAATTACCAAAATCCGCCAGGCCGGCTGCCGTTACCAATCCCACATATCCTGTTCCAACTACACAGATATTTTTCATTCTTCCTCCGTGGTTCCGTCCGTTTTGGGGCGGATAATATTTACATAAGTGCCCGGTTTAACAAGCGTGAATAATTCAATAACATCTTTATTGCTCATTCGGATACACCCTTTAGACTGAGGTGTTCCCAACAATCCTTCTTCGTGCGTACCATGAATATAAACAAATCGCCAGTAAGAAGTACGATTTATCTCTTCAAGTCCTTTTAGCCAAATAATACGTGAGGTAACCGGATCGATCTCAATATTAGTCGTATCGGTAAAGATCGTGGCGATCTCTCCTGTCGGCCGTCGGTCATAAAAACACATACCTTCGGGTGCGCCATCGCCATATTTGCTGTCGATCACATGAACACCCCAGGGGGTTTGATTGCTGCCCCGGTCTGCACCGTATCCGTATTTGGATGCTGATATGACATATTGTTTTATAACTTCAAGCTCCTTTTCGGCTGAAACGAGAAAAAGTTTATTGTCATTTCCGTCGATCAGGATCGCAGTATCAATTTCTGTGACACCCGTTACAGTTTTGATCTCTTCCAATGCTGTTGACAAACGATCCAAATTTGGTTGATATACTTTTTCGGTCGCCATGGTCGTAGCTTCAGATATCATATCTTCTCTATTTTTCTTGCAAGATGAAAGAGAAAATAAAATCAGCAGAGATACTGAAAGAGAAACAAGTTGCCTAAAGATTGTATGTTGTTTCATGTTCATGCTATTATTCATGTTAGTACAGCCGGGGAGACTCGAACTCCCACACCCTGAGGGCGCCAGATCCTAAATCTGGTGCGTCTGCCAATTCCGCCACGGCTGCATAATTGACTGGCGAATATAGGTAAAGAAGTCTGAAAATCCAATAGGAAATCAATAATCATTTTCAGCTGTTTTCCCTTGGAGAATAATTACACCCGAAGAGGTCCCTATCCGAGTGGCTCCCGCATTGATCATTGCCATGGCATCTTCGTAAGAACGGACGCCGCCGGAGGCCTTGACCTCAAGCTCGTCACCTACGGTTTCTTTCATGAGCTTCACGTCTTCGACTGTCGCTCCTCCGGTGGAAAAACCGGTGGATGTCTTAACAAAATGAGCGCCGGCTGACTTGGCGAGTTCACAAGCCGTGATCTTTTCCTCGTTCGTTAAAAGACAGGTTTCAATGATCACTTTGACCGTATTGCCTTCGGCAGATTGGACAACCGCTTTGATATCGGCTTCTACCAGTGTTTTATCATTATCTTTTAATGCTCCGATATTAATGACCATATCAATTTCATCGGCTCCGTCTTCAACGGCCATTAAGGTTTCCGCCGATTTGATAGAGGGGATCGATGCTCCCAAGGGGAATCCGACAACCGAGGCGAGTTTAACCTTACTGCCTTCCAGGAGCTCGGCACAATAGGCTACATTGCACGGATTGACACAGACGGCGGCAAATCCGTTATCTATGGCTTCTTTGCAAAGTTTTTCCAGATCTGCTTTTGTCGCCTGGGGTTTGAGCAGAGTATGATCAATATATTTTGCTAAATTCATAAATTACCTCATCAATTGTTTGATCTCATCCAAAAATTTATCACCTAATTCATGGGCTGCCTCGCTGGTGGGTGCTTCACTGTAGACGCGTAAAATAGGTTCGGTATTTGATTTGCGCATATGCACCCAGCGATCGGACCAGGTGATCTTAAGTCCGTCTACGATATTGCAGTCTTCGTTCGAGAATTTTTCTTTAAGTTGCTCCAGGATGGCATCCGGATCGTTGGAACCGATATCAATTTTCTTTTTCCCCATTTTGTATTGAGGGAGTTCGGCATATTTTTCACTTAAGGGACGTTTGTCGGAAGCCAGAAAGTTCAGCACCAGGGCAGCACCCACAAGGGAATCGCGGCCAAGATGCGAATCGGGAGAAATGATCCCACCGTTGCCTTCACCGCCGATAACTGCACTGACTTCTTTCATTTTTTTTGCTACATTGATCTCGCCAATGGCGGTTCGCAGACATTCTGCACCATATTTTTCGGCAATATTTGTAACAGCCAGCGTTGTGGAAAGATTTGTTACCACTTTGGGTTCAGGTAGGGTGCACTGCGACAGAACCGTCTCGGTTGCCATCACAAGTGTATATTCTTCAGAAAGATAATTTCCTTTTTCATCGCAGACGGCCAATCGGTCCGCATCGGGATCTACCGCCAAGCCAAGATCTGCATTCTTTTCAACAACAGCATCCAGCAAATCGACCAAATTTTCAGGTAAGGGTTCCGGCGTGTGCGGAAAATAACCGTCAGGTACGCAATTGACTTCTACAACCTCGCAACCGAGTGCTTTTAACATAGCGGGAAGTGCAACAGATCCACCGCCGTTAACGGCATCGATCACAACCTTGAATTTACGTTTTTTGATTGCTTCGATATCCAGGTAGGGGATCTCCAATACGTTTTCGATATGCATTAGGATCGCATCTTTTCTTTGTCTGTAAAAACCAAATTCACCGGAGGGCTTAAAGGTAAAATCACCTGTTTTTTTATTTTTTAAAACAGTATTGACTTGCGATGCATCGAGGAACAAACCCGTTTTATCGATAAATTTGATCCCGTTCCAAGGGAAAGGATTATGTGAAGCGGTAATGGCAATGCCGCCCTGTGCTTCGAGTAGTTCTGTAAGCAACTGTACCGTGGGAGTAGGGACAATTCCAATGTCAATGACATTCAGTCCCATCCATTGCAAGGTTCTGGCAAAAATATCCGCGATAGCTTTCCCGGAAACACGAGAATCGCGTCCCAAAACGATCGTGCCTTTTCCGACCCATTTACCAAAGGCTGAAGCATATTCTACGACTTCTTTGGGTGTCATACTGTCACCGATCGTCGCACGTATTCCTGATATTGATTCTATGAGCATTTTAACTCCATGATTAGTTCATTATTGTCACATCATAAAAGATAATAATTAATGGGACAAGATTAAAGATTAAAGTAAAAAGAATAAAGACATAAACTTCCACAGATTACACCGATTTTCACCGATTAAGACTTTTTGGTATTGAATCTGCGGAAATCAGCGAAATCTGTGGATATATATATTTCTTATATTCATCATCCAATATCCATCCAGCCTTCGCTCCGAAGGGTCGGAGCTATGGCCGGCAGGCATCCATCATCCTTTATCGTCTTGTAAAATCCAATCTTATTTCTTAAAATACAATATGATGGAAACAAAAATATTACATATCAAGAACATGGTTTGTCCCCGCTGCATTATGGCGGTGAAGCAATTGCTTGATTCTCAACAAATTGAGTATAACACTGTTCAATTGGGGGAGGTTGTTCTAAAGGGATCTCTTGCCGATAAACAGCGCCAAATTTTGGAAAAAGAATTGGCTGTATTGGGTTTTGAATTGCTCGGATCACGGAAATCCGTATTGATATCCAAGATAAAGACCTTGATCATTGAGCAAGTCCATTATTCAAAAGAACCGCTTAACGAATTATATTCGGCTTATTTATCGCGGAAATTATTTCACGATTACGGTTATCTGAGTCATTTATTCTCTTCCGTAGAAGGCATGACCATTGAAAAGTTCGTTGTTAAGCAGAAGATGGAAAGAGTAAAAGAACTTTTATTTTACAATGAATTGACCCTATCTGAGATCGCTTATCAACTCAACTACAGCAGTGTGGCGCATTTGTCTTCGCAGTTCAAAAAAGAGACGGGTATGACACCGACGGCATTTAAAAAACAAAACCGCCCGACTCATCGTTCATTGGATGTTTGATCTTCTTGATCAATTCCCCGAATTTTGTAACATTTCAACATAATTCTGTAAATTTAGTTCACTTGAATTTCGTACTTTGACACATGAAAAGAAGTATTGCCACATTCCTTATTATTTTTCTTCTGATCGGTCAGACGGGTTTTACCCTTGCCACACATTATTGCGGTGGTCAAGCGGTCAAAACGGGTCTTGTGCTCGGTAAGCGTCTGC
>CAZSGO010000056.1:0-9101 GCA_964606395.1 uncultured bacterium | reverse complement strand
AGTAGAACATACTGAACGGACCGCCCATTAATTTTGTGGGATGTCCCCATAAACCCCTAATATTATTGACGAAAACACCATTCCAATCCACAGTGCGATAGCGAGCATATGATTTTTCGATATAGATCTTATCCATGAGATTCTGCATTAACCAGTATTTCATACGAAGAGCCCAATCTTCATCAACGACCTTATTAAAACCGCCATCCATCCAGTAAACAATAATATTACGCTGTGGACGGGCAACACCAAGTTGAAGAATATGGCGAGCTGAATCAATTTCAATAATCTCATAATCGTGGGGTAAGCGAAATGAAAAACCAAATTTATCAAAGATCTCTTGAGATAATTCTTTTTCCTCAGCGGTGTTATAGATCTGTTCAAATTGACCATTCAAGAATCCCGTATTGATAGCTTGATACACCTGAGATCCATTATTTTTAACATACTCAAGAAGTTCTTCTTTTGTATTGGCCAACATTAGCATATAGGTCTGACGATCAGCATATTTGTTATATTCATAAAAAAAGATCCGTTCCCCTGTTTGGACCTGATCACGAATATTGTTGCTGATACTATTTTTAATAAAAGTTGATATCTCATCTTTTCCATCCAAGGTCGCGATCAAAAGGATAAGTTTATCATCACGGAATTCCTTATAACTCTCCAATTCAAAGCGAGAGAAATAGAATTGCTGTTCTATTTGGGGTGTTCTGATCTCGAACTCAACTTTTTTAGATAAATCTTTCGAAATTAAATCCCACGTTGCATCATTGACCAATGTTTTTATCGCAATGGGACTGCCACCAGCCAAGGGTTTATAATCACTACAAGAAAATAGAACCAGGGCTACAGATAAAACGATCAGGATCTTTTTCATATTATTCCTCCGACCTTTCGGCCTGCTTTTGTATCGTTTCGAGCTTTTCCTGTGTTTTAGCTAAAATTCCATGGCAATAGGTACTCAATTCGGAGCCACGCTCATAAAGTTCAAGAATTTCTTCGAGAGGAGTTTCTTCATTCTCAATCTTTGCAACAATAGATTCCAACTCTTTCATCGCATCTTCAAAACTTTGTTCTTTATTCATGATCTAATCCTTTGTTTTCTTTGTTTTTTATGATCGCATCCGTAGCGCCATCATGGAAAGTTATGTTCACACGGTCTTCTGGCGACAATGCTTTTACGGAGGAGATAAGTTTATCGTTCCGGTCTCTAATCAGTGTATAACCTTTTTTAAGAACATTTTCAGGTGAATAAGCAAATAATTTGCCTTTTAATCCATTTATTCTTTCCTGTCTAAGATTTAACTTACTATTTAAGACTTGAAGACATTGCTTTAAAATAGAATCAACTTTTTCATTAAGACTTTTCAGTTTATCTGGTAATCTTTTTGAAGACAATGCAACTAAAATATTATTAAAATTTGACTGCTTTTGTTGAAACTGGTTGAACAAATCTTTTCTAGATTGTATTAAAAGGGAGGATATCCTTACTTGTTGGTTCATCAAATAATCTGAAATTCTTCGAGATGACAAATATCGTTGCAAATTCATTAAACGATTTTTTTGTTTGTCCAAACTTCTGATCATGGTATTGGATAAAGAATAATCCATTTGATTTAAATTAGTACGGACCTCTCGCCAGGGAGCACAGATCATTTCTGCAGCATTTGTGGGAGTAGACGCACGATAATCTGAAACAAGATCAACGATGGTCGTATCGGTTTCATGTCCTACACCTGTAATCACAGGTATAGGATAATCTGCAATATATCTTGCCAAATCTTCATCATTAAACTCCCAAAGATCCTCTATAGAGCCTCCACCACGCGCACATATAGCAACATCAGGATAAACTGTTTTAAGAGCGTCAAGCGCCTGTATAACTGTTCTTGCAGCTCCTTTTCCCTGGACTCGAGCAGGAGAAATACTTAAGCGAACATGAGGTGCATCCTGCGCAAAAACGCGTAACATATCTTGTAGTGCGGCACCCGTTTCACTTGTAACCAGACCGATATGCATAGGATATTTAGGGATTACTTTTTTACGCTCTAGCGAGCATAAACCATCCTCGATCAATTTAGCTTTCAGGGCTTCATAACGAATATATAATTCTCCACGTCCGGCATCTTGCAATGATTGAATAATAAATTGATATTTTCCATGTGGAGCATAAACACTTAAGCGCCCATAAACGATCACATCCATTCCAACAGCGGGTTTTGTTGCCAATTGTGAAGCTGTTGTTCGCCAAATAACCGCGGGTAGCACGGCACCCGGATCTTTGAGCGTCATATAAATATGTCCGCTACTATGAAATTTACATTCAGAAATTTCCGCGCGGACCATTGCACTGGATATATCATTTTCCAATTTAGATTTTATTTGTGCCGTAATGTCTGAAACGCTTAAAACATTTAGCATGGTAAAGGGAAAATACGGAATAAAAGATTAGGGTTAAAGGATTTTTTCATGGTTTGTTTAATCTCTGATTGAGTCAATGGGCTAAATTTTGATTGCCTCAATCATTTAAAATCTGATTGGGTCAATGAGCGAAATTTTGATTGCCTCAATCATTTAATTTTTGATTGGGTCAATGAGATTATTTAGGCTAATAAAAAAAAGAGACTGTGACCAGTCTCTTATAATTTAGCGATTTTTCTTTTTATGTCTATTCTTTCTAAGACGCTTTTTCCGTTTATGATTACGGATCTTGCTTTTTTTACGTTTTTTTCCGCAGGGCATTAACCTACCTCCTTATAACACATTTTTTTTCAAGTTATCGTTGACCCGTTCTTTTAATGATTCAGAGGCCTTAAAATAGGGTAAATAATGTTCAGGGACCTGAACCGTTTCGCCTGTTGAAATATTACGGGCTGCTTTCGCTTTTCGGGTCTTTAATATAAAGTTACCAAAGCCGCGTAAATCAACACGTTCACCTTGAATCAATGCTTCGCTTACGATAGTAATGAAGCCCTCAATAACCGCTTCCGTCTCAACCTGGGTTAAGCCTGTCTGCGCCGATATTTCTTTTATAATGTCTGATTTTCTCATAGCCGTGTAAGATAGTTTTTTTTAAAAGTTTATGCAAGCAATTTATTGAATTCTAATCTTATCTCCGGGATAAATTTTAGAATAATTCATACTGGGGTTTAATTTCTTCAATTCATTCGTACTAAGTCCGTATTTCCCGGCGATCTTTTCAAATGAATCTCCACTCTTCACCGTGTAATACTGTGCAACGGTTTGATAACTGTTCCCTTTAGGTACCCAAATGGTCAGCTTCTGATTCGGGTGAATAAATTCTCCATAATTCAATCCGTTCCAAACACGAATTCGGGATGCACGTGTATCGTAAACCTCCGCAATATCACCCAGGGTATCGCCTGGTTTGACCGTATAAATGATCTTTCGATGAGAGGCTGAAAGATCCGGTTTTCCAGATGTAGATGAGCTGGTAGTACTAGCGTGAATTGAACCGGACGTTAGTCTTGATGTTCCACCTTGAGGAAGAACAAGTTTCTGACCGATATTTATTCTTGAGGAGCTAGTTAATTTATTTGCATTGACAATATCTTGGACTGTTACACCGTATTTCATTGCGATCTCAGATAAGGTATCGCCTGATTTGACCTTGTATATCACATGGGTAGGCGCAGCTTCCATGACCAATATTTCACGTTCCAGAATTGAGCGTTTACCTTTTGGCAACCTTATGGTATATGGATAAGCCGGGGTATTCAATTTTCTTAATTCAGGGTTGATCTCACGTAATTCGTCAAATTTTATACCGCACACACGAGCGATCTTTTCCAACTCGTAACTCTGGTCCAAGGTCAAAGTGTCAACATCACCCCAAATAGCTTGAGGTTGATAATCCGTAAAACCATACTTTTCCGGTTCTATACTTATCGCTGCAACAGCCATGATATGAGGTACATATTTTCTTGTTGCACGCGGCAGTGTTTTCATTTGCCAGTAATCGCGTGTTTGTTCATAGCGTACTGAACGGCCGATACGTCCTTCACCGGCATTATATGCAGCCATCACGAGATACCAGTCATTGAATATATCATAAAGATAAAGCATATATTTGGCAGCCGCTTCTGTTGCTTTAACGGGATCTCTGCGTTCGTCCACCCAATAGTCGTATTTTAAACCAAAACTCTTAGCAGTGTAATCCATGAACTGCCATTGACCCATTGCACCTACGCGAGAAAGTGCATCGGTTTTCATTTCACTTTCAAGCATACTCAAGTATATAAATTCTTCAGGTACACCGTTTTCACGCAGTATCTTTCGGAATAAACGTTCATATTTTGACTTGGTCTTGATCCAGTTCTGTATGTCACCACGACGTTTGCTCGTAAACATTTTAATGGAAGTCTCAACGCGCGAATTGATCATAATAGGCACATGCCCATCGCGATCTTCGAGAATGATGATATCTTTATTCCCGTTACCGGCAAAATGTTCATCCGTTATCGTATTCATTGCATCTTTTAGATCGGAAAGTGAAAATTGTTCATGAATAGCACTTATTTGAGGGGCATATTGTTCAAATTCGGTAACAATATGATTGGTAAATTCTTCAAATTGTTCATATTGGATCTCGTCCATGCCATTATAAGATTCGATCTTTGCAAGAATATCGAAAATGATGCTCAATTGAAATTCTACTTCCAGAGAGTCATTGTCTACCTGTGCCAAAAGAGCATCCACGTAATGAACTTTTGCCTGGGTTAAATGCTGATCAAAGGGTGTAAGAAATTCATCGGGTTCACTAAAGGTCAGGATCTCGGTAGAAATTTCATTTTTACCCGTATCGTTCTCGGTATTGACTATTTCAACGGTGGAAGGACCTGCTTCTTGAATAACTTCTTTATTGCCGGAAAAGCAAGCAGTAAGCAATAAAACGCTTAAAAGCAAAATAATGTTAATTCGTAATTTCATTCATCATCCCTTATTACATTCTTTCCGGGGCTTTAATGCCCAAAATATTAAGACCGTTACCCAAAATGATCTTTACTGCTTCAATTAGTTGCAACCGGGCTTTTGATAAAGCGATATCTTCCGACACAACCCGATGTACGGAATAGAATTTATGAAATGCCGTTGCAAGGCGATATAAATAATTTGTCAGATGCATGGGTTCAAGACTGCTTTTGCAAAGATCCATGATATCTTTGAATTCTAACATTACTTCTATAAGAGAGATCACTTCAGGCTCATTTAAACATTTCAAGTCGGCATCTTCATAACTTTCAATACCCTTTTCTGTACTGTGCAAAAGGATATTGCATATTCTTGCATGAGCATATTGTAAATAGAACACGGGGTTTTCATCCGTTTGCTTTTGTGCAAGGGCTAGATCGAAATTCAAATGCGAATCCATACTGCGCATGATATAAAAATAACGGACGACATCTGTACCGGCCATATCCATTAATTCATCCAGTGTAACGAAATTGGCTTTTCGAGTGGACATTTTAACCATCTCACCGTCACGGGTAAGTGTTACGAACTGATGTAAAAGCACACGAATACTGGATGTATCATACCCCATTGCTTCCAATGCGGCTTTTACATCCGGATAAGTTGCATGATGATCTGCACCAAAAATATCAATGATCAGATCAAAACCTCGCCTGATCTTTTCGCGATGATAAGCAATATCGGGTAAACGATAAGTGGGCTCACCTGTATTTTTCACCAAAACACGATCTTTTTCAGCGCCGAACTCGGTTGCCTTAAACCAAGTTGCTCCGTTATCCTCATAGGTATAACCCTTATTTCCAAGTTCGCCCAGCACTTCTTCTATCATGCCCTGTTTATATAGGTCTTTTTCGTTGAAATAAACGTCATGTTCAATTCCAAGACGCTTTAAGGTATCACGAATTGTTAAAAATATGGCATGGGATGCGAATTCAATAAAAAGCTCAAGTTCACTCTCTGTTTTTCCATCGCCGTATTTTTCACGGAATTCGGCAGCTATTTCAATAATATATTCGCCTTCATATCCCCCTTCGGGAATAGTCAGTTCTTTCCCCAGTAATTCATTATATCTGGCAAGAACAGAGAGACCTAACATGCGCATTTGACGACCGGCATCGTTAAAATAATATTCACGGGTTACATCAAAGTCGTGCCATTCAAGAATTCTGGAGATCGTATCACCCAAAACCGCCTGACGACCATGTCCAATGGTCAAGGGGCCGGTTGGATTGGCAGAAACAAATTCGACCTGGACTTTTTTATCTTTACCTGAATTGGTTTTTTGAAAATCTTGTTTTTCTTTTCTGATCCGGGGAATAAATGCTTGAAAATATTCGGGCGAAAAAATGAAATTTATAAAACCGGGTGCAATGATCTCAATTTTTTCCAGACCTTTGATCTTCCCCTCAAGTTCTACTGCTATATCATTTGCAATATCCAAAGGACGACGCTTCAGTTGTTTTGCAAGTGTTAGCGCAACATTTGTACTAAGGTGTCCAAATGTGGTTTTTCTTGGACGTTCTACAACAAATTGCGTACTTTCCCAACCTAGTCGCTCCAAACATTGCTGAATTTCATTTTGTACCGTTTGTAACATATTCTCCTCAAAAACAGACATAAAAAAACGAGTTGCTAATGCAACCCTCTAACCATGGAAAACTAATATTTTTCTTAGCCTTTATCAAATAAAAACTTTGCAAATATGTTCCGCAATAAAAGTTTTATTTTGACTAGATCCTCATCGTGGCAATAAGCGGATCATCTGCAGAAAGCGGTGTACAATGAACGTCCCAGCTTTTATTATCAAGTGTGATATGTACATGGATCTCTTCATCGATATTTGCCTTTGAATATCGAGCAAGTAAGCGTGAAGCCAGCTCCATATCTTCTTGCAAAAATTCACCGCTGCCGATCGCAACGCCTCCGATCACATTCTTTATCTCAAAATAATAACGCCCGGAAATAAACGGCTGTAATAAGTGATATTCCGATTCATCCCGTGAAATAACAAGTTTTGCATTTTTAGAAAACCTAAAATGACGACCAATACGCAAAAGAGGAGTATCTTCTTTGGGGAATTTTTCTTTTCCATATTGTTCAAGCAGATCTTTAAAGCGGTCTCCGTATTCCGGGTTGATCAAATAGCAATTGCCACCGGCAGCAACAGCCAGATCTTCAACACCCAACTCCTTTGCCAATAATAATTGAGGCGTACGTCCTCGTCCCTGAAAGCCTTTTAATTTAGTTCTATCCACTAATCCCTCAAGCTCGGGAATAGTCGGCTCTAAACATAATGCAGACAACGGTCTTAACAATTTACCTTCAATACCGCTTTCTTCTAGAGCA
This sequence comes from uncultured bacterium, assembly GCA_964606395.1. Lineage (GTDB taxonomy): Bacteria > Fidelibacterota > Fidelibacteria > Fidelibacterales > Fidelibacteraceae > M50B103. The sequence goes on along the minus strand of CAZSGO010000056.1, from coordinate 1,760 downwards.
ATCTTCATCTGGTGAGCAAGTTGGCTTTTGGGACGTTGCCCCACCACTTCACCGGTAAATACAAAATCTGCGCCTTCTTCTTTCATTACACGCGCCGCTACATGGATCATATGTAAATGGCAGTCTAAACATGGATTAACATTTTTACCATATCCATATTTCGGATATAAAAGCGTATCCCAGTATTCATCCTGAATGTTCTCAATACGAAATTCAATACCTAAGGCTTTAGCCGTATCTTCTACACTGCGCTTTCCGTCGGCTGATATTTCTTTATGATCTGTAAAACCGGTCCGGATCAACAATCCTGTAACCTCGATCCCCTGTTCTTTGATCAAAGCGCAGGCAAGGACAGAATCAAGTCCTCCTGATAATAGTCCTATCGCTTTTACTTTTTTTGCCATGGTTGATCCTTTTCTTCGATCTTGATCTTACGTACAAGTGTAATTTGATAACCACACTCTGTGAAATGAGATTCAATGATATCCTGGTGTGTTTTAAAACGATCATAATGAATGATCACCACATCGGAATCCGGATAAACTACCAACATCTCCGCACCGGCATTACCAAGAATTTCAGATTTAAGCGAATCTAAGGAAACGGCATTCACATTTGGTATAAATCGATAGATCACTTCATTTTTTCTCGAACCGCTGCAGGCTACCAGACCCATCAGAAGAAAGGCAAGAAAAAGGCAACTTTGTACGTGTCGTTTTTTCATGTTCAATTATACATAATTTTCCCTGAAAATGCTAAAATGTTTATGCTTCTTCATCAGCGGAGTTCACTTGGTTAATCATTTTGAAACATTATGAAAAGATGATAGATTAATCCATGAATATTTTGGGAGAGAAAAATGAAAGCCAAAGCTTGTATTGTTACGCTATTACTGATCGGTAGCCTTTGGGCAAATTCACCTTTTTATGCAGTACAAACTCATTTTGGTCAATATCGGCGTGGCGATATGGATTCTTTATCCGTTGAAGCTCAATTAGATCTTTGTAAAGAAGCAGGGATCGAAATGATTCGGGATGAATGCCTTTGGTCCGATGTGGAAACGGATTCCGGCATATATGTTATTCCTCCTGAGGTTGATCATTATGTTAATTCTGCGCTTACACGCGGGATAGATGTTTACATGATCCTAAATTACAATAATGCCATTTATGCTCCCTCAAACGGCTCGGGTGTTACGACCCAGGCAAATAGAGATGCTTATGCCCGCTACTGCCAGGCCGTGGTCGGACATTTTTCTCCACTTGGCGTTAAGCACTATGAAATTTGGAATGAACCGAATCATGGTGAATTATTCTGGACTCCCCAACCAAATGCCAACGATTATGCCGAACTTCTGCATACGGCCTATGACTCCATTAAAGCCATCGATAGCAGTGTAACGGTTATCGGCTGTGCCACATCACCCGCAATTGGGAATTCATCACCTTACATTGAGGGCTTGGACTTTATTCGGGATGTCTATGCTGCCGGTGGTGCAGATTATATGGATGCGATTTCTTTTCACCTATATCAGATCGCCTATCGTCCCGAACATGAGTTTTTATCTTACCTTAATAATGTTAAATCATTTGTAGGCGATAAACCGATATATTTTAGTGAATTCGGATATCCCACGCACACAGCCTGGCCCAATATATCATTGGCAAAACAAGCGCAATATGTCACTCGAATGTATTTAACTTGTCTCATGGATCCGCAGATCAAATCAGTTGTATATTATGATCTGAAAAATGACGGAA
>CAZSGO010000055.1:0-9119 GCA_964606395.1 uncultured bacterium | reverse complement strand
GCTAGCGATGAAATTCATGTATTTGTTACGAATGGTATTTCCTTCAAAACCAGTCCAAATCCCTTTAATCCCATGACTGAAATTTGTTTTGTATTGGAAACAAGGGAAGATGTAAAATTGATAATATATTCTATCAATGGTAAAAAAGTTAAAACATTAGTAAGTAATACTATGGATATTGGACAACATTCATTTAAATGGGATGGTACCGATGAATATGGAAATATAGTTTCATCCGGAACATATATTTGTCAAATGAAATACGGTAATAAGGTCCATACCCAAAGAATATTATTCTCAAAATAATTATCTGAAAATAAAACAATCCGTCGAATGACGGATTGCATTTAGATGAATGTAGAGACGCAGCAATGCTGCGTCTTTACCATATATCGTAATTATTTAAGCTTCTTGACCAATTTCTCCGCAATATCCAGATAATATTTGCTTTCATTGGAGCCCGGTTTGCTTTCTACAATGGGACAACCTGTATCGGCCGCACTCATAATATCTTCATTTAGGGGTATTTCACCTAAAAATTCAACTTTTGAGCGTTCGCTTTCTTTCATTCCGCCGTTTTGTCCGAAAATATGGGATTTATGTCCGCATTCGGGGCATAGAAAATAACTCATATTCTCTACAATGCCTAAAATGGGAACATTGACTTTTTCAAACATATTGATACCGCGTTTTACATCAGCAAGTGCAAGATCTTGAGGTGTGGTAACAATGACAGCACCGCTTAATGTGATCTTTTGGACAAGGCTTAACTGGATATCACCGGTTCCGGGTGGAAGATCAATGATCAAATAATCCATTTGTTTCCACAACACCTCGTTCAGCAACTGATCAACCGCTTTAATAACCAGAGGACCGCGCCAGATAACGGCAGCATTGGAATCTAGAAAAAATCCTAAAGACATGATCTGGATGCCGAACTTCTCGGCAGGAAGAATGCCTTGTTCACTGACTGACTCCGTAGGTTTATGTTGCCCAAACATCATAGGTACGCTTGGGCCGTAAAGATCTAGGTCAAGTAAGCCGACCGAGAATCCTTTATCTTTTAATGACAAGGCTAAATTTGCAGCAACAGTGGATTTACCGACTCCACCTTTAGCAGATGCTATTGCGATCACATTCTTTGCATACCTTAGCTTCTTTTGGGTATCAAAGGGATTTTTATTTTCTTGAGACATATTAACTCCTAAATACAAAAGGGCAGAATTAACTGCCCTTGAACTTGTTTTCTATGGTACTGCTTAACCTTCAGAAATAGCTTCAACAGGGCAAGCGGCAATACATGCTAAGCAATCAATGCAAAGATCCTCGTCACAAACAGCTTTACCTTCACTTAATTCCAAAGCTTCTACGGGACAGACCTCAATACATTCGCCGATACCTTCGCATACACCATGATTTACTACGACTGCCATTATGAATCTCCTTTTAATTGTATATCTGACAACAGCTAAACTTAATGCAATAAAATTTTATTCTCAAAGACTTTTTAACATATTTTATTTTTTTATTCACTTTTCTGTAGTAAACCTATAAATTCTGAAACTAACGGAATGGAACTAATAAAATCAAGGAGTTAAGCATGAATGTATTTTCAAGAATGGGAAATGTCTTTATTTCACCAACAGCTACTTTTACCTCATTGAGGGATGAAGGAAAAAAATGGACGGATTATGTAATTCCATTTTTATTGCTTTTAGCAATGCTGATAGCCTTTTTAGTAGTTACATCGGGCGTTATGGAAAAAATGCAAGTTGAAATGATCCAAAAAATGACTCAGCTGTCAGATGCGCAGAAACAAGCGGCTCTTCAGAATGCAAATTCACCTATAGCAACTGTTTTTAAATATGTCGGGGGTGTTTTACAGGTAGCTATCGGTGTGCTGATCAGTGGATTGATTATGTGGATCGTGGGCAATTTTATCGGTGGTGGTGAACAAAAATTCGGGACCATATTGGTAGCGGCATTATATGTTCAAATGATCACGATACCTGAAACTCTTATCAAAATGTTCCTGGTCATGCAGAAAGGAACGATGATGGTTCAATTGGGGTTTGGTTCTCTTTTGAATAATCCGGACACAACATCATATGGTATCCAGTTGATCAACCAACTTGAATTTTTTGCGATATGGCGAATTATTGTATGGGTGATAGCATTTAAAGTCCTTTACAAATTCAATACAAAAAAATCGACCTTACTTGTTGTCATTACCCTCTTGGTCGGAATGGCTTTAATGGCTGCTTTGGCCACAATGCAAGCAGGAAGAATGGGTTAAGAGAAGGCAAAAGTAAAAAGTAAAAAGTAAAAAGTAAAAAAGCCTCGCATTGCGAGGCTTTTTATTTACATTAAATTTTATTCACTTATATCATAGTTCAAGTGGTGAAGAATCTACAAAAGGGGGCTTTACAATGATCGCCTTCAAGCGTTTACCGCGTACATCCAGAAATATTTCCGTCCCTATTTTCGAATGATCGCGTTGAACATAGCCTGTACCTATTCCGATACCCAGAGAAGGGGACATTGTGCCGCTGGTGACCTTTCCAATGCGTAACGAATCATGAAATAGTTCATATCCCTGACGGGGAATGGCACGATCCAGCATCTTGAATGCTATCAGGCGTTGATTTGGTTTTTCTTCTTTTACTTTTACGAGTTCATTTTTTCCGACAAAACTATCACTGTCAAGCTTTGTGATCCATCCAAGACCTGCTTCAATGGGATTTGTATCTTTATCAATATCATTACCATAAAGTGCATATTTCATTTCTAATCGAAGGGTATCGCGTGCACCAAGTCCAACAGCTTTAATATCTTCAGCTTCTCCGGCTTTAAAGATTGCATCCCATAGTTCCAGTGAATCTTTAGGATCATGATATAATTCAAAACCGGGTTCTCCCGTATAACCTGTTCTGGAAATGATCATATTTTTCCCGGCAAGTTTGCCTTCTGCAAAATGGTAGAATCCGATCTCTTTCAAATTTACGTCAGTTAACGTTTGTAACACATTTAATGTTTTTGGTCCCTGAATGGCAAGCAGTGCCGTTTCATCGCTTTGATTAATTAAGGTAACACCCTCAATAAGGTGTTCACCGGCCCATGCATAGTCTTTTTCAATATTGGAGGCGTTGACGACCATCATATATTTTTGCCGATTAAAGCGATATACGATCAGATCATCCACTATTCCACCATCCGGGTAGCACATTGCCGAATATTGAGCTTGTCCGTCGATCAGTTGCTTCACATCATTTACCGTGATAGATTGAAGGAAATCTTCGGCGTGTTCACCTTCTACATAGAATTCACCCATATGTGAAACATCAAAAACACCGACTTTATTCCTGATTTGAAGATGTTCCTGATTGATCCCGGTATATGAGATCGGCATCATATAACCCGCAAATTCATGCATTTTAGCTCCAAGGGCAATATGCCGGTCATGGAAAGGGGTATGTTTGATCATTTTACTTCATTCCTCCTAAGGCCTACCAAAGGTCACGTTTTTTAAAGTCATCATAAATATGTAGTTCTCGTTTGATCTGCTGTAAGGCACCGCGTAGGTTTCCGTCAACTTTTATTGTGGTTTCACCACGCACCAGCTCTAGTTTTTTTACCAAGTCTTTAAAAGCACTTAATTCATCGTCATCCAGCTCAAAGTTGATCTTGTTTATCATAGATCACCTCGTTTAAGTTTCATATTGTATTCATAGGGTGTGATCTTTTCGATCGTAATGACATCCCCCGGTTTTACATTTTTTTCGCTCATGTACCGAGTACTGCCTTTTGCCATACTTCGGTTCCGGAATACAAAGGTTTTTTCAACAATATCGGTTTCTATCTCAAAACCGGCATCAGTATGTATCTCTATTGTACGAACTCGATAATTCTTATCCACATTATTTGATGGGTTCATAGCGCCAAATACATCAAAAGGGAAAAAATCAATATGATCTTTCACAGAAAACTGACGTTGCATCATGAAAAGATTTTGCCTTGTAATTGGGATATTAATACTGCTATGGCCCATTGAAAATGGGTTGTTATTTTTGTAATTATCGAAATCGTAAGAATTAGACATTGATATCGTTAAACTCCACTACGATCTGCTCGTGAATTGGTTCATCAAGATCAGTCATACCTTCTATAGTAAGAATAATACGTTTAATGTTATCTTCATCCTCTTCTTCGATATCTTCAAATAGTTCTTCAAGATGTTCATCACTGAACCCATCATACATAATATAAAATTCTTGTTCTTTATCCCAATGCCGTGATCGGGATAAATTGTATTCCCACCCATTTAAAACGCTAATTTCATTCTCGTTTTCATCCTGTAATACAATAGTATCAATCATGAGTTCCAGGAATTCTGTTCCACTTTCATTCTGCAACTTTTCTAAAGGTGCAATAATAGCTTTCTTAAACTTCATGAACTTCATTAGACCCTCCAAATTATTGGTAATTCATGAGTATGGGATTCAACACCTGTAACTTGATAATAATCCCGTTTAATTATTGTTTCATTACATTCGGGGCAGTAGGTGTTGTTATCAAACCCCGGATAATTTCCTATATAAACATACTTTAATCCACAATCATGAGCAATCTCTTTGTTGCATTCCAATAAAGATCTTGATGTTTGAGGATAATCTTTCATCTTATGATCCGGATGAAAGGCATTTATATGTAAAACAGTATCATTTCCACAGTTTTTGCTTATCCATTGACATTCTTTTCTTACCAAATTCGGGTCATCGTTCACACCGGGAATGGTAAGAGTCGTAATTTCCGTATGGATGCCTTTCTCAATACACCAGGTGATCGTATCAAGGACCGGATTTAGTTTTGCACCGGTATATTTAAGGTAAATATCTTCCGAGAAAGCTTTAAGATCAATATTGACCGCCTTGATACCATCAAACACTTTTTTACGTGCTTTCGGTGTGATATAAGCATTTGTTACCATAATGCAGGGGATCCCGGCTTGATCCGCAAGCTCACGAATATCCATGGCGTATTCGGCGAATACGATCGGCTCGTTATAGGTAAAGGCGATAGACTCGCAGGATGCTTCCAGGGCTTCCGAGACGATCTGTTCGGGAGAAACATAGACGGTAGCATGTCCCCGTTGTGTTGAGAGATGCCAGTTTTGGCAAAAAGCACATTTAAGATTACAGCCTTGAGTTCCTATGCTGAATGTTTTGCTGCCGGGAAGAAAATGGTAAAGCGGTTTTTTTTCAATCGGATCAACGCGTAAAGCTGAAGGCAATGCATAGATCGTTGAGATCAATTGTCCGTTAATAACGGAACGAACTAAACATTGACCGCTTTGCCCTTCAGATAAAGTACAGAGATGCGGGCAAAGCCAACATTGAATGTTGTCACCTTTGGTTTCCCAGAATTTAGCCGGGTGATGTTTAGTTAAATTAGGCATCTCGTTTAAAAAAGATCATTTCTGCCAGCCATGAGATCAGTGAAAGAAAGATTGCGGACCAAAAAGCTGTTGAAAAATTTGCTATGGTAAATCCCGAGATCAAAAATGAGGTCAGCCATACCATAAATCCATTGATGAATAAATAGAAAATGCCAAAAGTCATGGCTGTTATCGGGATCGTAATGATCGTTAAAAAAGGTTTTACAAAAGCGTTCAATATCCCAAAGAGAACCGAAATGGCGATAAGAGTAAACAAACCGTCAATATGTACCCCTTTGAACATTGTACCAACTATAGTAAAAGCTATAAGGTTTACAATAATTTTTGTAAGGAAAGATATATTTTTCATAGTAAATCCTTTTTAGAAATCGTAGAGCTACTTAGTAAAATAATGACTAATATGATAATACAATAATGCGGTCAATATGTCAAGTTAATATGTCGGAAGAGAAGGCCGGACAAGGATTGTCCGGCCTATAATTATACTTCTTAATACAAGTATTCGAATTGATCAAAACTGTTCAGGTCTTTAAATGCCTGGATCAAACGTTTGGTAAAGCCTTTTTCACATGCAATGACCCATGCTCTGGGATCATATTTCTTTTTGTTTGGCTTATCTGCACCTTCGGGATTACCGATCTGTCCCTGAAGATATGCATCGTTTTCATCCATGTAATCTTTAGCGGGTTTTGTATAGGCCCACTGAGTATCGGTATCAATGTTCATTTTGATCACGCCATAAGAAATTGCTTCTTCAATTTCCTCCGGAGCAGAGCCTGAACCACCGTGAAAAACAAAATTAACCGGCTTTTCACCCAGTCCGTGTTTTTCCGAAATATATTTCTGTGAATTATCAAGAATTTTCGGAGTGAGGACGACATTACCGGGTTTATAAACGCCATGGACGTTACCGAAAGCGGCAGCAATAGTGAACATGGGACTGATCGCACTAAGTGCTTCATAGGCCATATTGACATCAGCCGGCTGGCTGTAAAGTTCTGAGTTATCAACACTGCTGTTGTCAACACCATCTTCTTCACCACCTGTTACACCGAGTTCAATTTCTAGAAGCATGTCAATTTTTGACATACGTTCCAGGTATTTTTTGCTTATCTCTATGTTCTCTTCCATGGGTTCGGCCGAAAGATCGATCATGTGAGAAGAAAACAGGGGTTCGCCATGTTCTTTGTAATAAGCTTCACCTGCATCCAAAAGACCGTCAATCCAAGGAAGCAGTTTCTTGGCACAATGGTCGGTATGAAGTATAACCGGCACACCGTAATGTTTTGCCATTTCGCGAATGTGCAAAGCACCGGCTATTGAACCTGCAATGGCTGCTTTCTGATCTGTATTGTCCAATAATTTACCGGCGTTAAAAACAGCTCCGCCATTCGAAAATTGGATCATGATAGCAGATTTTGCATCCTTAGCAGCCTGTAATGCTGCGTTGATCGTACTTGAACTGATAACGTTGACAGCAGGGAAAGCAAATTTGTTTTCTTTTGCGTAATCGAAAACGTCCAAAAGGACTTTTCCTGTTACGACGCCTGCTTTTAAATTTGGTTTAGTTGACATATGAACGCTCCTTTATTGGTGTTCTAATTCCAAAGTGATTGTTTTTATTTCGCTTATTTCTGTTGGTCCATAATATTGAATGGGACCGGGATAAATATATGAAGTTTTAATTGCCCATGTGTTGCGATTGGCGGCAAATGTTTTAAATGGCATGCCATCCAATTCGACAAGAGCTTTTTTTATGACGGGTTTATCTTTGCCGTGACGGCGTTCGATATTCATCATTTGGGTCATGGGAATACCGCCGGGTATCCAATTTTCGGCAGCATCTTTAAGATTGCGTACGGAAGACATATATCCCGTGCACTTATTTTCTGCAAGCAGGGTAGCGGTGTAACCGAGAGCATAGGTATAATCAGCATCGAAGTTCGAGGGGAAAGAGCATCGACCTTCATAACCAAAGAAATGGGTATGGGTCTTAAAATTGCCCGAATATTTCCCTTCACTCCGTAGGATCTCCAACTGTTCTTGTATCATATAGACCAGAAGTTTATCTGTTTCGATGAGAGATACCTGTACATTGCCATGAGGGTCACGTTCCATGATCAGCTGTTCGGCGATCTGCCGTGGCAACGAACGGTAAAGCTCTGCCGAATCTCGTTGCAATTTTTCAAGGATATAATCCCTTTTTGTATCTGAATCATTAATTTCATTTAGTGCTGTTTTATTGGCAGCCATCAGATCATTTAATTCGGAGATCAGGCTTTTCATTTCGGGAATAAATTCTATTAAGCCTTCGGGGACGATCATGGTCCCAAAATTTTCTTTATTGTTTGACCGTTCAACAACCACTTGGGTCAATTCATCAACGATCTCATGTAAGGTTTGTTTTTTGGCTTCAACTTCCTCGGAGATGATGGCAATGTTCGGCTGCGTACGCAAAGCACATTCAAGTGCAATATGTGAAGCTGAACGTCCCATTAATTTAATGATATGCCAATATTTTTTAGCTGAATTCGCATCGCGCTGAATATTGCCGATCAGTTCATTGTAGACTTTTGTTGCCGTATCAAAGCCAAAGGATGCTTCGATCATATCGTTCTTTAGATCACCATCGATCGTTTTAGGAACACCGATAACCGAAATACCCGTATCATGCTGTGCGAAATATTCGGCCAGCACGGCTGCATTGGTATTGGAATCATCGCCACCTATGATAACAAGGGCTTCAATTCCCAATGCTTTGCAATTCTTGGCTGTTGCTTCATATTGTTCCGTTTTTTCCAGTTTTGTACGACCGGATGCGATCATGTCAAACCCACCGGTATTGCGGTAAGCTGCAATAAAATCAGCATCTAATTCACGATATTCGTTGTCGGTAAGACCGGAAGGACCTCCAAGAAATCCATAAAGCTTTGAATCGGGGTGACAGGCCATTAAACCGTCATAAAGGCCGGCGATCACATTATGCCCGCCGGGTGCTTGTCCACCGGACAAAATAACACCAAGATTCAACGGTTTATATGTTGCATTTTCAGCAGTCTCAAACCCAATACTTGGCATACCGTAGGTTTTTGGGAAAAGTGATTTGATCTTGTCTTGGTCCGCAACAGATGATCCCGTTTTGCCATTAACGATTTTTACCTTTGGTCCATTGTTAAAAACGGACGGTAGCTTTGGCTTGTATCCCGTTCGCGCTTTATGTAATTGTGAAAGTTCTTTCATAGATAATTCCTCTCTTTAAGTGCGGTTTAATATAATAAAAAAATGTTCCGAGTGTTATAATATTGTAAGAAAAATGAGCCGTTCGGATGACTATATATCTTCATTCTTCAACTTAAGCAAATAAACATTATATTTAGATGAAATTTGAAAACAATATGCAAGGTAGTGAGGCTATAAATTTTATTAAAATAGTATTTTGTAAAAATAAAAAACAAATCATATCAGAGAAGCCCAAGTTTTAGGTTGAATTTCTGCTCTTTTTTTCGAAAATCTTTTAATATCCGGAAAAAATAATCTATTTTACGAAGATGGTTAATTTTTATGAGGATGTTCATGTTTAGAAATAAGATCTCAGTCTTGCTGTTTTTGTTTTCACTACCCTTGTTCGCAGGGGATCTAATGTATCATGATATGTTTGTTATGG
>CAZSGO010000054.1:0-9181 GCA_964606395.1 uncultured bacterium | reverse complement strand
ATTACCATTATATTAATAGGTCACATTACAAAAAGCGGTGTGATCGCCGGTCCAAAACTCCTAGAACACATTGTGGATACGGTCCTATATCTTGAAGGTGATAAACAACATTATTTTAGAATATTACGTTCGGTCAAGAACCGTTTTGGTGCAACCCACGAGATCGGTATTTTTGAAATGAAGCAAGAGGGATTAACCGGGATCGCTAATCCTGGTGACATCTTCTTGTCAGAACGCAAAAAGGGCGCAACCGGCTCCGTCGTGACCTGCGGTATGGAGGGCTCCAGACCTCTGCTGGTCGAGATACAGGCTTTGGCCGCCCGAGCGGCTTATGGAACACCCCAACGTCATGCTAGCGGCATCGACCAAAAAAGACTGCAACTGCTTCTTGCGGTGATCGAACGGCAATTGGATATTCCAATATCGCAATATGATATTTTTGTTAATGTAGTGGGTGGTATGACCCTCAAAGAACCTGCCATGGATCTCCCGGTCATTGCGGCGATCTACAGTTCGGTAAAGAATATTCCTCTGCCTGAAAATGCATGTGTCATAGGGGAGGTCGGGCTAACCGGCGAGACCCGTTCTGTTCAGCGCATTGAGCAACGCGTAAGCGAAGCCCAACGTATGGGTTTTGACCGCCTGATACTTCCCGCTTCGACAAATAAAAAAATAAAATCATCACACGATAACATTAAATTTATCAGAGATATCTCTGAACTCTCAGGATAGAAAATGAAAAAAAAGTGGATTATTAGTATTTTTGCCATTGCCTTTTTCTCGGGGTGCTTATTATTTTCTCCAGAGTATATCTATAATGCTGATGTCTTTTATTTAACGGATCTAGATGGAAATCAATCTAAGACTTTTAGCTCTGGTGACGATTTTTATATGATGTTTAATCTTTTCAATCACACCAATGACAGTTTACCATATGGAATCCCGGATTCCGGACCTGGTGTTAGATTTTACATTTATCAAAATGATAGTCTTGTTTCTTATTCGGAGAGTGGATCTTATTGTGCTGTTGTGGTTTTCGATACTTTGGCTCCCGGTGAATACATTCAGAGTTATTGGAAAGCTCCTAATCGAAATATACCCACTAAAACCAATATTATACTTTCTCCCGGAAACTACAGAGCTGTTGCAACATTTCCGTGTTTCGAAGAATTACAAACTGATACCATTACAGCAATCAATTTTACGGTGATTGAATAATTAGTTTTCAAGTGCCGCTATTTGTTTATATTAATAGCTTAGGGTTTGATAAATAATAAAAAGTGAAGTGAAATTTAAAACCATAAATTATAGGAAATGAAAATGGGACTATTCTCGAAACTAAAAGCTGAATTTATTGACATCATTGAATTTTTAGATAATTCTAATGATACTATTGTGCATCGTTTTGATCGGCATCAAAATGAAATTAAAAATGGTGCAAAATTGACCGTTCGTGAAGGACAAGTTGCTGTGTTTATTAATGAAGGACAAATGGCGGATGTATTTACGCCCGGAATGTATACTCTGACAACTGAGAACTTACCTGTTCTATCGACACTCAAGGGTTGGAAGTATGGCTTTAATAGTCCCTTTAAAGCAGAAGTCTATTTTGTAAGCACCCGAAATTTTACGGCTCAAAAATGGGGAACGAAAAACCCCATTATTTTGAGTGATCCGAGATTTGGCATGATAGAGATCCGGGCTTTTGGAACTTATGTTATTAAAATCTCCGATGCTCCGGTATTTATAAAAGAGATCGTGGGGACAGACGGGAATTTTACCAATGACGAAATTAATGAGCATTTAAAAAGTATGATAGTTACGCGATTTACAGATGCGGTAGGTGAGTCTAATCTACCTATCGAGAATTATGCTTCAAACATAAGTGAAGTTTCGGAATTTGTTCATTCTGTTATAGGACCTGAGTTTAATGCTTACGGTATTGAAGTTACAAAATTTCTTATAGAAAATGTGTCTATGCCGGAAGAATTGAAAAAGGAGATATTTGAACTTAGTCGTTTAAATTCTATTGACCTGAATAAATTGGCACAAATGAAAGCAGCTAAGTCTATGGAAAAAGCTGCGGAAAATCAGAGTGGAACGGCTGGAGCAGGCATGGGTATGGGCATGGGTTTTGCCATGGCAGGACAAATGGGCAAAGCCTTTTCCGGAGATCAAAAAAGCCCTGCTTCCGGACCACCACCCGTACCTAAAGAAGTATCATTTTATTTAGTAATTAATGGAAGTCAAGCGGGTCCCTATCGTGTCGTTCAGATTGAGGAGTTGGTTAAGAATAAAGAGGTTGATAAGAACACGCTGGCTTGGAAAGAGGGGATGAGTGATTGGTTGCCTTCCGGCGATATCAGCGAACTAAAAAAGGCTTTTACTTCTGTACCACCTCCAATTCCGGGAAAATAATAATGAACGATAAAAATCTTGCAACAGATACGATAAAATGTAATAATTGCGGCGCAAATTTAAAATTCGTGCCGGGTGCTGAGCATTTAAAATGTGATTATTGTGGCACAATTAATGATATCCAGAAATCAAATGAAGTTATTGAAGAGTATGATTTTCACAAATTTCTAGTGAATAAAGAAGATTATAAAATAACGACCACTGAGCAATTTATTAAATGTAATAGTTGCGGTGCAACACTTAGCTTTAATGCGCATGAAACCTCAGGAAAATGCGCTTATTGTACCGCACCTCTGATCGTGGAATCAGCTCAAGATGAAAAAATAATCAAGCCCGAATCTCTCTTGCCATTTAAGCTAAATAAAAAAGAAGCTGTCGAAGCACTCAATAAATGGATCAAGAAACTTTTCCTGGCTCCCAATAAGCTTAAAAAGATGGTTTTGGATCTTGAGTATTTTAAAGGCATTTATATACCCTATTGGTCCTACGATAGTGATACACATACTTCTTATACAGGGAGACGTGGCGAGTATTATTATGTGACTGAGTCTTATACAACCACCGAAAATGGTAAAACCGTTACGAAAACCCGACAAGTGAGAAAAACCAGATGGTATCCTGCAAATGGAACCGTTAAGGCTTTCTACGATGATGTGTTAATTCCGGCTTCTAAATCAATTTCCGAGGAACATGCCTATAAACTTGAACCTTGGGATCTGGAGAATTTAGTTCCTTATTCTAAAGAATATTTGAGTGGATTTGTATCAGAAAAATATCAAGTTGAGCTTGAAGATGGCTTCACAAAAGCACAGGATATCATGAAAGAAGATATCAGAAAGGCTATTCATCGGGATATTGGTGGTGATACACAGCAAATTATCAGCATGCATCCGGTTTTTGATAAGGTTAAATTTAAACATCTATTATTACCGGTATATCACAGTGCCTTTAAATTTAATGATAAGGTTTATCAGTTCCTTGTTAATGCTCGTACCGGGGAAGTTCAGGGTCAAAGACCTTATAGTAAGGTAAAAATTGCTTTGCTCGTTTTGCTTGGCATCATAATTATTGGGGCAATTATTTATTTTACGAGATAGCTTATTTATAATGTATACCCATACTTGTGTTATCCAAAAACGAATTAATATAGCAGGTATATGAAACTGAAAAAAATAGTGACTGTTTTTAGTGTTTTAGCTCTCATTCTAATAAGCTATTCCTGCTCATATTTACCCACAGAATCTGATCTTTCCGAGTCTATTTATTACCACGAAACTCCAGACTATATCAGTCTTAGTCTTGATGAGAATGTAAATGATCTTGCCTTTATGTTTTTGCCGGGTGGATTGGTTGATCCTCATGCCTATGTGAGTCTAATGGAAAAAATTGCCTTAGATAGTATCAATGTCATTATTCCTAAGTTGAAGGCAAATCTTGCAATCCTTGAACTCTCTAAATATAAGTCAATTCTCGATGCTTTTCCTGAGGTGAACACTTGGTATGTTGGCGGACATTCTTTGGGTGGTATTGCCGCCTTGAGTGCCGTGGGTGAGAGTCCTGAACAATTTAACGGACTGATCCTTTTGGGTACATATCCCAGTGAATCTTTTGCAATCTCCGATTGGGATAGATCGGTGCTCTCGATCTACGCCGAGAATGATAGTTTGTCGACGCTGGCAGAAATTGCAGCAGCTTCATCCTATTTACCCGGTGCTACCTATATTCTTGATCTCAATGAGATCGATACTATAGATGTATTAACGCCCAGAACACTTTATTATGAGATCATGGGAGGTAATCATTCCCAGTTTGGGGATTACGGCTATCAAAATGGCGATGGAGTAGCGACCATTTCCGTAGATGAACAACATGAACAAATCTGTACGGCAATTACAAAATTCATAAATGCGAATGAAAATGACGAAGATTAGATCAATTATTGTGGGGTGTCTAGTATTTTTACTTATAGGTGGCACGAGTTTCTTGCAAGCTCAGGATATTCGAATTTCTTTAAAATATGCTCAGGGAGTTTATCACAATTCCTGGGATTTATATAATGGTGGTGCTGAGCTATCGGCAAATTATTCTTTTCTAGTCAATAAAGTAAAGATCAATACAGGTATCGATTATAGAACCATTCAATGGGGCAATCAAGTGACTGCAAGCGTTGGTGTAACTAAATCCTTGGGAAGTCGCATAGAACTGGGTGCAGAAATACAAAATGGTTTGGCTTTGT
This sequence comes from uncultured bacterium, assembly GCA_964606395.1. Taxonomy (GTDB): domain Bacteria; phylum Fidelibacterota; class Fidelibacteria; order Fidelibacterales; family Fidelibacteraceae; genus M50B103. Next base: position 4,527 of record CAZSGO010000054.1, on the reverse strand, counting down.
TTCATCCTCAAAGCTTGTATGTTTTCAGCTTGGGTTTGAAAAGTAGTTATGAGTTTTTGCAAAATGAAAAGTTGAGTATGGGTGTATCGCTTGAATTACGCTACTCTCAATGTCCGGCTTATAAAAACTATGGTCCAATATTTCATGTGACTGAACTCCCTTTAGGGATATATGTAAAATTTTAAATAAAAGGTCTAAAAATCTACTTACTGACATCAGTCTATATAAGCAATCAAATATTTTCCTAAAGGGGAAATTGAGACTTATGTTTTTTAGGGCTTTAAAATGTTCGCTTAGACCACTCTGTTCTTGAAAAAGCCGATTTTAGGGAAGCGATCAATTATTCTATAGATCCAAATAATAATCGTATTAATGGTGCGCTTTTTTCTGCTCAAATCGCTTTGGGACTTCTGGATATTTATGACATTAAAATTGACTGAATAAGCTAGTATTATATCTCAACTTATCGACACATCGACTTATTTATAAGCACGAATAATTCATTTATTTTCCTAAAAATTGATCAAGCTATATTGATGTCACTGATTTTACATATTTTGCAATTTTTGATTAAAAAATCTTACTTGGAACAAATAACAATGGTTAGTAAGTGACTTTCTAGTGAGTGGTGATAGGTAAAAACTGAAACTCAATAAAGACTGGGAAATAAAAAAGGTTGGGAATAAATATATACCAAGAGTGAATTAAATTAATTTTACTATAAGATTCTTGTAAAATATAGATTATTAATGTATATTTGTTGTTTTTTAATATTAATTTATTAATTTTATTTAGGTATGAAATATAACAACAAGCGCAGATACAAAACCTGAAATATGTGATCTTGCGTAGAAAACGAATAAAAGGTACAAAATGAAAAAAGTAACGATTTCTCTTCTTGCACTAACCCTATTGCTTGGTCTTACAAGCTTAAATGCCCAAACCTGTGTTAATGTAACATCTTTGAGTGGCCCAGGTACTGATAGAACTTATCACAATGCTGTTTCTCCCAATGGTGTAACTTATATTAATTATAAATATTCGGACGATGAATCAGTCAGTATTCAGGGACATACCTTTGCACCCACTTCAGAAGGCTTTATCATGAAATTGGATAAGGATAATAAGTATCAATGGATACAACGATTTGGAGAAAACTCAAATAATTATTTGGATGTTAATTCAATTATTACAGATGAAGATGACAATTGCTTTATTCATGCAATAATTCATGGTACAACAGATTTTGCCGAAGTTACTTTTAGTACACAAACCCCCGAATGGGATTATTTAAATGAAGTGGTTATTAAACTTAACGCATCTGGTGATTTCGTGTGGGCGACTCGTTTCTCAGGCGCTTATGATATGATTGATGATGGCTCAGGCCAGTTGTTTTTGCATACCACACTGGGTAGCATTAATGACTATATTTTTAAGGAATACAATTCAGATACAACACATGTCGCAAAAAGGGATGGCGTCCAAAATGCTGTTTTTTCCCTTAATAAAAACACTGGAAGAGTAGCATTTTTTACAAAGTTAAGGACTTTCATTGGCACAATAAATAACGATCACAATCAGACCGCAATCTGTGATTTTTATGTGCTAAATAATCAAGTATATTTAAGCGCATACTATACTGAGGGAGCTTCCAAAGTAAATAAAATTTTCACATGTTCTTCGACGGGGGCCGTTGAACTCCAAAAAACTTTTGATGGAGAAGTTTATGCTTTATTTGACTCGCCGGTAGATAACTCTTATTTATATTGTCACATGTTTTTATCGGATGGGACATATTATACTCGAAAATACTCTACAGATTTTTCTACAGTCATAGCTCAAAGTGAAAATGCAAGTTCACCAATCTTTTCTTTGGCCTATGATAATACGCCAAATTATTTTATTGATAATAATGGCGATATTACTGTTATCGTAAATCCATCTATCCCGAATTATTTTACCTATAATGGGGAGAAAGTTTATGAAAATAATACACAACGATATGCCTTTATGCAGTTTACTCCTGATTTGGAATTGATAAACTTTAAGACAGTCATCCCAGGTTGGGGTTATGATGTTTACGCTAACTTATATTATTTACACGATAGCAATACATTTAAATTGATAGGTTATGGAAGTATAGCTAACCAAATAGATACTGTTTCGTATGCACCTGATGGATATAAGGCAGATGTATATGTTTTTGATTTTTTAAATGATGCTAATCTAACATACCCTGAAATTATTCTAACGCATTTGGTATTGAACCTAGATTTGAATGATTCGTACCGCTTAAATTATTCTATACCTGACGGAACCGGCGATGAAATTGTGGAATGGGTATCTTTGGATCCCACGATCGCATCAGTGGATAGCAGTGGGTTGATAAGTGGAGTTGGACTAGGTGAAACGACGGTGATCGCAACTATCACTGAAACAGGCATGGCAGATTCCTGTTTAGTTGTTGTTGAAGAACCCTATTCTCCTGAGATCACCTTATCCGATACGCTTCTTGATATCGAAGTGGAAGAAACATATCAATTAAGTTATACGATCAAGAATGGTAATGGCGATGAAACAGTTAGATGGTTCTCACCTGATTCACATCTTGTTTCGGTCAGCAATGATGGATTTTTAACTGCGCTTTCAGTAGGTGAAGCAAGTGTTACAGCTCAAATAGTTGGGACTAATTTTACTGAAACATGCTTAGTGACAATTACGCCTAAAACAAGCATTGCAAAAGTGCTGAAAAGTAGTATTCGGATCTATCCTAATCCTATCACCAATTATGTGAGTTTCGATGCAAATTCATTGATCACTAAAGTTGAGGTCTATAACTTGGCGGGCAGAAAAGTTCTAGAAACCAGCAAAGCAGGCAGGATAGATGTTTCAAACCTGTCTATGGGCATGTACTTTTTTAAAGTCCATAGCAATAATCAACATTTTACATATAAGATGTTAAAAAAATAATTAGCATTAAAATATTGGCTAAAATTACCCCGGATTTATCCGGGGTTTTCCTTATATCAGGGATTTGTTTTTGCCACAGAATGTCAAATAGCTATATTTTCCAAATTAAATTATTAAGTTCAAAAAGTAGTGCTAGAGAACACAGTAAAAAAAAGCTGATCTCGGAACCGGCGAAAATTATTCGATATATCTTGAAAATACTTGTATTGTACGGCCGGGTCGATCTTATTTAAAAAAATCGCTAATATGAAGATCAATTTTAAGATAAAAATATTCTCTACCGAGGAAGCTGCTTTATACTGGCTCCAAAATTAATTGTCTCTTATAAAAGGTAGAGTATTTCTTGTTTCTGACATTAGCTTATTTTGCTTTTGGTGATCAATAAAATAGAATGTTTTGAATCTTTTATTAAAGCGCCAATTTTCATACTTTAGCTCCGATATTTCATTAATATGCCTTAAACCTTGTGCTTTTATCTCTTATCTCCCTAATATTCACCTAATTCCCGAAAAACTGTTTGCATATCCGCCTATACATTACATATATTTAGTGCTTTTTTGTAGTCCCGGAAGACATGAACAAAAAAGAATATGAAAACCTAGAAAAAGGAGTTAGCGTTGAGCACTTTCTCAGCTAAACCGACAGACATCAAACATGATTGGTATGTAGTGGATGCCGAAGATGTTGTCTTGGGTCGTCTTGCCTCTCAGGTAGCACAGATACTGCGTGGCAAACATAAACCTATTTATACTCCGCATATGGATACCGGCGATTTCGTCGTCATCATCAATGCGGAAAAAGTTCGCTTAACCGGAACAAAAGCCGAAAATAAAAGCTATTTCCGTCACACGGGTTTCCCGGGTGGAACGCGTACGACCTCTTATAAAGAGATGATGGATAAATATCCTGAACGGATCATCCAGAAAGCTGTTAAGGGCATGGTTCCTCATAACCGCCTTGGTCGACAGATCATGAAAAAGCTAAAAGTATATGCGGGCCCGGTTCATGAACATGAAGCACAACAACCCAAACCCCTGATCATTAAATAGGAGTAGGTAAAATGGCAAACGCAAAGCATGAAACCATTATCGTCGGTCGCCGTAAATCCTCCGTAGCCAGAGTGATCGCTCGTCCGGGTAGTGGAAAAGTTATTATTAATAAACGTGAAATGAACGACTATTTTGGTCGTGAAACTTATTCAATGGTTATTCGTCAACCGCTTGAATTGACAAAGATGGACGGAAAGTATGATTTCTTTGTTAATGTACGTGGTGGTGGTCTGACAGGTCAGGCCGGTGCAGTTCGTCTGGGTATTAGTCGTACCTTGATCGCATTACATCCCGACCTTCGTCCCGAATTGAAAGCAGCCGGATTCCTGACCCGGGATTCACGTAAAGTTGAACGTAAGAAATATGGTCTACGCGGTGCTCGCCGTGCATTCCAGTTCTCGAAACGTTAATCAAATTATCGGAGTATTGAATATATGGAAAACATAACCATTGAAAATCTGATCAGTGCCGGTGCCCATTTTGGTCATTTGACCAGCAAATGGAATCC
>CAZSGO010000053.1:0-9186 GCA_964606395.1 uncultured bacterium | reverse complement strand
ATCCGGGAGTTGAAACGCGGATACCACTATGATAAGAAGGATGATCGTATATCTTGATAATTTATTTAACATAATATTTACCTGTTCTTATTGTTATTTTGTTCCACGTCTAAATCGATGACCTGCGAACACCACACTCAACGGCATGATAGCTACAAGAGCGATCAAGAACCATAGATTTTTGTATTGATCATAAGTTGAGGCAAGGAAATTCAACTGGATCAGAGCGTATGCCACAACACCATAAATAATTCTGTAAACCCATGTGGGCTCTAAAATTATGAAAGCACCCATTAGGTAGGTTGCCGATCCGCCCAAGAACCAAGGTATGGTAGACATGAGAACTTTTTGAACAACTTCAGCCGGGTAGGTCAATGAGACAACCAACCATAAGCCAAAGAACAAAAAGATGATCTCTGCCAGTAAGAACATGTAACCGAATCCAACAGAGGAAAGAAGCAGTTTCTTTTCTGAAATTGGGAGATGGTATGAAAGTCTCATGCGTTTATTGTTCATTTCGGGAACGAATTGGATCAAGGTGAAAACAAGTCCCGTGATCAGCGGTAAAACTTTTACAAATACAATGTTCTTAAGTAAAAGACTTTTACCGATAACATACAACCAGTTTTGTAATGCACCTTGGAATTCGACGTAGTAATTGATCATACCGATACTGTAGGCGAGTGAAAGCACCGTAAGTACGGCGATCACGATCACTGCCCAACGCAGTTTGATCCATTCTTTATATAATATTGCTTTTAACATAGTAACACCTTTGATTAATACTTTCCGGTCAAACCGATAAATGCTTCTTCCAAGCTCATGGGGATCTCAGTGAGATCACTTACCGTAATACCAAGAGTCTTAAGATGTTTTATCACATCGGCTTTTGGCTTAAAGGAATAGAGTGTGATCTTGTCATTGTAATATTCAACATTGGTGATCATATCTTCATCTGCTTTGATCACGCCGACAGCATTTGCATTACGGAATTCAAAGCGATGAAAATCTTTTTTCAGTGTTGTCAACGGCATTTTCAATAAGAGTTTTTGGTATCCCATAATAATGGTGTCGTCGGCAACCTTTTCAACATCCTGAATAATGTGAGACGTAAGAAAAACGGTTTTGCTTTTTTCACGTACGTATTCCTGCAGATAATCAATAAAAAGTGCGCGATAACCCGGGTCTAAACCCATTGAATAATCATCAAGGATCAAGAGTTCGGGATCTTGCGCAAAGATCAATCCCAATACGACCTGTGAACGCTGTCCACATGACATATTTTTGATCTTATGATTGTCCTTTAATCCCAATTTACCCATCAGGTCCCAATAATATTCGGCTTTCCAATTTGGAAAAAAACGAGAATAAAAATTCTCGACCTGTTTAATGGTCATAAAATCATAGGCAAGATGACCTTCATGCAGGAGACCGATCTTCTGACGAGTTAAGGGTGAAAGTTTGTGAGATTCTTCACCGAGTACCAGGCACTGTCCGCTGGTAGGACGCAGAAAACCCATCAGAATATTGATGGTTGTGGTTTTTCCCATGCCGTTTTTGCCGAGAATACCAAAGATCCTGCCTTTTTCGACCTTTAGATTAAGGTCGTTGAGAACCAATTTATCCCCATAATAATGGGTCAGGTTCTTACATTCAATAACGTGTTCCATACATGATTCCTAATTTATTACTTAAATAACGGTCAGAATATAGGATAAATATCTAGAAACTGCATATAAAAATATTGCAATTAAGTAAAAATTATTTATACATTAACTGATTATTCGAAGTAATTAAGGTGAATATGGAAAAAGCACAACGATTTATCATTTGTTTGACGCTATTATTTACGATGCTCGTGAGTACACTATCTGCTGCAACAGTCCGCGGATACGTCCGAAATTATAATGGGAATAATCCCATTAAAGAGGCATTAGTGGCGATCGAACCGCAAAAAGGCACTGAATATTCTGCTCAGACGATGACGGACGAAGATGGTTTCTTTGAATTCAAAGAAGTTCCAAAGGGAACGTATAAGATCGCCGGAATGAAAGAATGTTTTTACAGTAACAGTTTGTTTGACTTTTATATTTCAGACGAGGGGATATATAATGTTAAAGTAAAGTTGATCGAGAATCCCAAGGGTACCGATGACATGTCCTATTGTTTCATGATCGGCGGTATTGAAGTGGAAGTAGCCGGCCGTGATATTGTTCCCGAAGAGATCGCAACAACCCGGAAGATCGATTCCGGCGAGATCGATCACTTGCAGGCATCGAATCTCGGTGATGTGTTGACTTTGGTGCCGGGTGTGGAAAAATCCGGACAAATGGGACTTGCCAAGCAACAAAATATTGGTTTGAGAAAAGTTAAGCGTTCTGATGCGGGCCTTTATGGCTTTGATTCTTTTGGAACGTCTGTTATTGTGGATGGTAACGAGATATCCGGAGATATGAAGGCTGCAGGTTATGTCAGCGGCGGTACGGACCAAAGCGGAACTGATTTACGTACCATTCCCGCCGATAATATTGCCTCTGTGGAAGTGATCACCGGTATTCCTTCAGTTGAATACGGAAACTTTACGGATGGTATTGTTAAGGTCGAAACGAAAAAAGGATCGGTTAACCGGCGTTTTAAAGCCAAGATCAATCCGGATACAAAAGGATTTTCCTATAATGGCGGATATAAATTTGATGATGAAAATACCGTTTTTGATTATCATGTCAACTACTCTTACAGTGAACGTGACTTGAGAAAGATCGGTGATGAATATCAACGTCTTTATGGATCGGCCAACTTTTCCCGCTCTTTCCTGAATGATAAATTGGATTCTCGCTTGGGTTTCACTTATACGCGTATTTTTGATGACGAAGAGCCTACCGATGAATATCGCATGCAAAATACCAACCGTGGATTCAGAACATCCGGAAAACTGGATCTTGATTATCGCACGAAAAAAAATGTCCGCTACGAATTGTTTGCCGGTGTTGATTATCATAATCAAGATGAAGTAAAACAAAAAATGGTCACCGACCAGCTGTTTTTACCCATGGACGCGGATATAAGCAGTATCGATCAAAGTTACTGCACCGTTTTACCTATTATTGATACGGTATATATCGCCGGAACCGATACAATAGATTATATCGACAGTTCTTTAATGGTCTATCCTTATAATGCCACGATCAGTCAGAAAGGCAAAGAATGGGATATATCATTCAAACTAAAAAGAAAATCAACCCTTAAATGGGGAAAGACCCAAAACAAACTTCTTTATGGTTTTGAGGCCGATTACGAAAAGAATACCGGGGAAGGCGTATTGCTTGATTCTGTTTTTAATTATTATGGCAAAGAATCGACCAAACGTTCTTTCAGCTTTGATGAATTCCCCGCTAATTTAAAATTTTCACTCTATGCCGAAGATCAAATTTCCTTTGATCTGTTCGATCGAAAGATGGATGTTTTGGTGGGTTTACGCTATGATCTTATTAATCCCGAACGCTTTCATGTTTCATTTGATAATGGCTTATCGCTTTTTGATGCCAAACAGGGTGACTTCTTTTCACCCCGGTTTAATATAAAATATCAGTTATCGGATGACCTTGCCTTGAGAATGGGTGCGGGACAAAGCATAAAAGCTGTTTCTTTAACACAAATTTACAAGCTTCCCAAGCATATTGCATACTTTGATACCACCATCAACCAAGTGACCGAAAAGATCATTTATCAGGTCAATGAAAACCTTAAGTCTTATGCTTCACAAAAAGCAGAGGCCTCGTTGGATTGGCGGATCAATGATGTCGTTGGTGCTTCGTTAACCGGTTATTATTCTCATACAAAGAATAGACCCGGAGGGGTGACCTATCCTGAGGGCTATGATGTGAATCCCGATACGGTCAATTTGGAATACAGCTATTCCATTTATGAAAATACCTCATGGGATGACAGTTACGGCGCCGAATTGACCATTAGGACCAAGCGGATCAAAGATATAAAATATTCCTTCAATGCAACCTATCGCTTCAGCCGGTCGGGGTCTGAAAGCCTGAACTATGATCCGGACTATCGGGCGACATCCTCAAATTGGGAATTATGGTATCCCGACAGAATTGATTGGCAAAGCAAGTTGATCCTGGATGGGCAGATATCTTATTTAAATCAACGATTTGGCCTTTGGGTAACCATGGATGTACAATATACACCATTTTACCAAAAACAATACGTTTACAGCAGCAACAGCTTTGAAACCATAAATGAATTCGGCGATCCCTATGAGTTTTATCAGGGGATGTATTATTGGTATGATTCAGAAATACAAAGTTATACGGGGCAATGGCTGATCAATCTTCGTATTTCGAAATCTTTGGGTAATAATGCCGAGGTTTCTCTTTATATAAATAATTTCTTCGATAATCGCGCAACTTATGTAAGTCCATATACGGGTTCACAGCTCAATCTGAACTCTCCGATCTATTACGGGCTTGAGATGAGCGTAAAATTATAGGGATGATGATGAAAAAAATACTCATAATATTAGGTGTTTCGGCAATGGTTCTTTCATCATGTTTGCTGTTTGAAACCAAACCGGAAGCCATTGATGGGGATCTTCAGATCAACCTGAGATTCACACTGCCCAGTGAAGAGGATTCTACGGTTCAGGTTCCCGTTGCGGATCTCCCCGTAAGAATTTTTACCACAAACTACAATATTCCGGAATTATATGATACAACCGATGCAAACGGTCTTGTTCACTTTGATCATTTACCTTATGCCTATTATACCGTTGAAGCCCATGCCATCATAAGCACAGGCGGATTCACGGAAATGGAAGTTGTAGGAGCTAAAGTGTTGGAGCTGGTTGCCGATTCGCTTCAAGGTATTAATACCTATAGCGACAGCATATCCATGGAATCTTCCAAAAGAGGCCTGAAATTGAACGAGATCTATACTTCAGGTCCCAAAAACAGGATATACTATTTTTACGACCTGTACTTAGAGCTCTATAACGGACTGAGTGAAACGGCTTATTTGGATGGTATGATCATCTTGAGATTAAGCACAACAAGAGACCTTTTTGCCGATACCCTTTCCGTGACCAATATTTTTCAATTTCCCGGTACACCTATTACGGGAAGGCAATACCCGATCGAACCCGGACAATTTATGGTGCTGGCAGGTAAAGCCATGAACCATAACGCCATTGGTCCGATAGCGGGATTGAGCGTGGACTTGTCGCATGCCGATTGGGAATTCAGGAATTTGATCGAGCCGGGTGGCTATGATAATCCCAATGTTCCTGATATTACCACCAATAATGGGCGGGTAAGTCAGGGAAGCCGTGTTGACTTTTTGGTTGGCATCACCGGTGATGGAATTGCTTTGTGTGATGGGACAGATTATGATCAAACCGACGGGATCGATATCAATACCGTCGTTGATTGTGTTGAATACAGTTCCAGCGAAACTCATACAAAGGAAGTACCATACTCATTGGATGCCTCTTTCGGAGGTATCGGCCAAACAAAATATAACGGAGAATCTTTAGAGCGCATCAGGCCGGGATTTGATACGAATAATTCTCGAGTAGATTTTGTTGTAATCAGTGCACCGACACCGGGATACCATCATGAATAAAATTATCAAGACAACCCTAGTTCTTATAGTGATCTGTTCTTCGTCGATCTTTGCTTTTGAAGAAGTTTTTTCACGGCAGATCGATTTTGCAAATCAAATAAACGATCCTGAGTATACCACTTATCTGACGGCAAATCCCGCAAGTATACTTTATAAGGAGAACCGAGAGGTGTTTTCCATTAGAACCATTGTCTCGGATAATGGATATCAACGGATTTATGATCCGAGTTCAAGTCAAAATTATTCTGCAAGCTTTACATCGCTTCGCCGAATTAATGATGCATCATTCTTTATGGCAGGTATATCGTATGATGATCTGCGCCTTGTTGATATGTTCGGCTCCAGAGAAAAAGATTTTTATGATGATTACTTCTCCATGATAGATTCTTCAGCAGGTACCACTGCCTATTATGGACCACAACTTCATCTTTTGTATAATGTAGAGATCGCCGATGACCTTTATTTTGGTGTCAGCGGGAATTATGGTGTTGAAAGAGGGCTAAAGGACACCTTCCCTAAAACGATCACCATTATGAGGAATTCAATTTATAAAGCAGGATTAGATTACAGAAAGAGCTCATTTGGGATCGGGCTGCACGGCCGGTATTATGATGACCAAACGTATTATGAATCTGTCAAAAGCTTCTCAGAGGTCATACCCAAAACATATATCGGTTACAATGTCTTTTACAATGAACTCTCTTCATCAACATCCAAGAAAAAACGGACGCGCAATGGATTCGAGTACGGTGGTCATCTTCGTCTTGGCGGTGATAAGGCTGCCACACTGAATGTGAGTGTTTCCGGATTACACCGAATTTCCAGATCTGAGACCTATACATCCTATAGCAAACCCAGAGGACTGTGGCAAAGACAGGGAGTCCACGTGTTGAGTGATCTAACGATCGATCCGGGCGATATGGTCGACCTAAGGATTTATGGAGAGTATTTGCATTTTAATGATTGGGGAGAATCGCTTATTTCCAATGCGCTCGTTCTTGAAAATGAAGAAAGTTATTCACGCGCCGGTGCGATCCTGGCATATGAACCTTCATCGATCCAGCATGCCCATCTTGGCGCCGAAATTGGAAAAGTGGCATATGATTACGTTGAATATGTTTTCCCCTTTTCAGATACACGAAGCGGACTCGAATGGAATTTATTTGCCGGAGCCGATTTGTATCTTTCTTCAAAAACTAAACTAAACATTAATTTGGAATACGGAAAAGAAGTCCCCAAATTTTATTGGAATACGGATTATTTTCAAAACACGGGTGTAATAATAAATCTTGAACAATTGTTTTCTTTCGGTTATATTGAATTGAGATTTGAGAATATCAGTAAAAAACCCTCGAATGACAGTCAAAGCATAAGTATTATGCAAGTTGGGCTGTCATATCGTAGAAAATGAAATATAAAAAAATATTTAATTATGTAAGTCAAAAAAGGAGACAAACATGAAGAAGATGCTAACGATCCTTGTCTGTGCACTGCTTGCAACAGCGGCATTCGGACAATGGGAGACAGTTGCGGGGCCTACGGATATTTCTTATCCTGATGCAGCCGTAGCGCTAAATTCCACGACCGTATTGACGATCATGGATAATATCGTTAAAAAGACAACGGATTTCGGTGCCAACTGGACTGAAATTCTATTACCGGACGGTGTTAATTCCAGAGCTATTGATGCTGTGGGTGATGTCGTCTATGTAAGTGCAGATAAAGGACTTGTTTTCAAGTCCGTTGATGCAGGTGATACATGGGTTGAAGTCAGTGACACCAATTTCATAAAAGACATGTGTGTAATTGATGTGCTTGATTCAAACACGGTATTTGTCGGAGCTGACGGCGGATATTTCTTTAAGACCCTTGATGGTGGTACTACATGGGATACAACTCTTGTCGGTACCGATGATCTTGACGGTGGTGTTGCCTTTACAAGCGCATTGAACGGCATTGTATTTGATGACGGTACTGCCGGTGTTATCCACATAACCAATGACGGTGGAGACACATGGACAGATCATGCTGTTGTTTTGCCTTTGGGTATTACATCTAAACGTATGTATTCCGGAGTGGCAGTCGGTTCCTCAACATTTCTTGTAGGTGGTTATCACAATGTGATGTGGCTATCAACGGATAATGGTGCTACATGGGCTCAAACAGGTGAAAATTCGTACACGTATGACCGCATTATAAAGGTCCTTGCAATTGATGAAAATAATTTTCTTGCGTTGAACTCCGTTTCTGATGTTTTCAAAACAACAGATGGCGGCACAACCTGGGATACCCTTAGTGTCGGTTCGGCACAATCCGGTCAGGCAATGGCTTTCAGTTCAATGAGCAATGGAATGATCTGGTCATCTTATGGCCAGGATTATTCGACCACAGACGGTGAAACATTCGTACCTATGCACGATTGGCCTTCAGTGCCTTTCTATAGCATAACGATCCCGGCTGACGGTGTTCTTCTTGCAACAGGTACATATGGTGGCGAGATCACCATGAGTGATGATAACGGTGCAACATGGAGCTATCCTACCAATGCTGCTACCGGTGCAAAGTCTTCGATCTATGCTTCTTTATCACTTGATGCCAATACTATTTTGATCGGTGGCTCATCAGGTTATATTGCAAAATCAGCTGATGGTGGCGCTACTTGGTCTATCAAAGATAACCCAATGGTTTATTTGAGCAATAAACATGTATATACGTTGTACTTAGCACCGAACGGTGATGTATATGCCGGTGGATCAAGTGGTATATTGTTGGTCAGTGAAGACAACGGCGACACTTGGACCGAGGTTGAATGTGGATCCACACAATCTATTTACGGCATGCAAGTTTTCAGCAATGGCATGGCCATGTTGGGACAAGGTTCAGGTCAGTACTCGATCAGTACCTCAACCGCACTTGACACCTTTGTCTTAGTTGAAGATTTAGGTTCAATGAGTTTCCGTGCACCCGTAGAACGCAATGGTATGGTATATATCCCCGGTGGTGCAGATGTTTATGTAACCACGGTCGATGCATTGGATACCCTAAGCGTGCTTTGGGATAACCCTACCAGCGACAATCTCTATGGTCTTCTGTTCATCAATGACACCGTTGCATACGTTGTTGGTGATGACGGTTGTATTTTCCGTACAAATGACGCTGGTCTAACCTGGGAACAGGAATTCAGCGAAGCATACGATTATCTTTATGATCTGAAATATGACGGTGAAAAACTGTGGACAGTAGGTAAATACGGTCTAATTATGAACCGCACACTTACATTTGAAAAAGCAGATTATACCGAAGAATTTACCGATGGTACACCTGACCTGACATGGGTTGAAAACACTGCAGCCGGCAATACGGGCGGTTTGAACTTGACCGTTGCGCCTGATTCAGCCGGTTTGACAAATGTGGGTATTTGGACTGATGATGATGCAACCGGTCTTATTTATGCAGATCTTGGCAGAAAAGTCATGAACTATGAAGTTTCAGCCGATGTTTATGTTGTAAAAGAAGCCAGTGCAACTCAGCCTTTATACAAAGGATTAGCTG
>CAZSGO010000052.1:0-9238 GCA_964606395.1 uncultured bacterium | reverse complement strand
TCTCCGACCCGATCTCAATCCGTTCATTTTCCTGTTCTATAGACCATGACCATCTGGAGGGCCCTTCCGGCAATGGAGGAAAGGTCTTTTTGTAGACCATCATTCCATGAGCCGGGATCATGACTTCTTGTTTAAAAACATCTTCCAGCTCATTCGTGATGACCATATTGGCTTGGATGCTTTCTTCGGATGGATTTTCCAACGACCACTTTACGGTAATGGAATCACCTTGTAAAACATGACCCGGAAACTTAACGGATCTCAAATGCAGTAATTCTTTTTCGGGTTTATTGCCCACCCCGATCGTATGTAGAACAAGCTTCTCGGACAATTTTATCGAGCCCAAAGATTCCCCAATATAGGAATGGCCATCAGAGATCAGCACCAGCTCGCGAAATTTGGCCTGTTTCTCGGCAAACTTGATCAATTTTCCGTTATCTGAAATAGGTTCTGCAACCGGTAAAGATCTCAGTTGTGCTTCGGTCACGATCCGGGGTTCCTGCATATTCACAATATGAGAAATAGTCGTTTGACGGTCAATATCGCGATAAGACGAAGAACGCAAAATATCCCCTGCCGAAAAGTCTTCATTCCCCGCATTGTTCATACTTTGAGACAGATCCCATAAAAATGCGATCTCGGGCTCAACTTGACGATCATGTGTAAAGCTTATCTTTGTATCAAGAAAAATGATGACAAATATCAGAATAACTGCAGTACGCAATACTACAAGTAATGTTCGTATTGCTGATGAATAATATGAGTCTTTTAAATTTCGGATCAGCCAATAAATGGCATAAACGGCAAAAAGGGCGGCTAGTACCCAAACGATCTTTGAAGTTGTAAGCTCAAGGGTGAACATAGATCAGATCAGCTCATTCCCCGCTCTCCATGCAAACGGGAGATATGTATGATCTGTTCGAACAGTTCTTTAATTTCACTGTCCCGAATAGTCTGTTTGGGCAAAGCTTGGAGCTTGTTAAAAACCTCCGTTTCCCTATCGGTATCAAGCACACCGCGGCCTTCGGATTTTTTCAGTTTGCCCAGCTCAAACGCCAGCCCCATACGCTCATCCAATAATTTGACCAATTGTTCATCGATCCTATCAATTTTTTTTCTAAATCTGTCCATTAATACTCACTTAAAGGTTCCGATAATTGGTAATCCCCAAAACCGGTATGATCAATAAATATAAAACTCCTGTTAACGGAGTAATAATACCAGATCATATATGGTTTTGTATCGATCTCCATATTATGTGCTTCTACGGCATCGGGTTCACCATAGATAACATAGATCATTCCGCGATCCGATCGCCAACCTTCCCGGTGTCCCGAAAAACGTTGATTGGCAACATGTATCCGATAATAATATTCGTTCATCAATTCATTATTTTCCGTATGAGGCGTAGGATCTATGCTGTTCCAAATTTCCGTAAAGAAATTCTTTTGCTCTTCGCCCTGTGCATTCAATATCTTTTTATAGGTCCTTGAGGGAAAATATCCGGTATGCGAAAGGTAACGCATTTGTTCGATAGCATCTTCAAGATTCGGGATAAGCGAACTCGTACCGCTCCATTGAATTCTTAGCGGAATACTGCGCTTATATTCTACGCTGTCAATTTCTGTCATTAATGTCAGGTAATATTGATTATAATTAAGATCAGCTGTGCGTACGGGAAATAAATATTCGTGTCTTTCTTTGATGAGGTCGATCTCGAATTTACCCTGCTTAAGCGTTCGATCGCTGGATTGCAAAACATAAGTAAATGGATAGTTTCCCTCAACACCCGATGCAGTGAAGCCTACATATATAACTTCCGGCATATCCTCGCTTCCTTCAAGTGCCGTAGAATCTTTCATAAAATACAGATCACCCATCATCCAGGGCCCCGTACTTAATTTGCTCATATCGATCTCTTTAACTTGCTTCCGGCGATTTTGGGTTTTTAGGTCGGTGATCAGAACCTCAAGTCGATATTTACCCGGCATCAGATCATAGGCCTTGTGTAACTCTATTGTTTTTTTTCGGGAATTGGTCAATTTAAACTCATTAACCGATAATTTCTCGATCCAGCTCTCGCTTATGCGTTTTTGTTTGCCTTCGAATATCATGATAGAAATATCAAAACGGCCTTTGAATTGTGAATTTTGCTTCACAAAGTGGATCTCATCATAGGGAATGCTCAACATGACACTCAGCTCTCCCTTACCTAAAATTGTTGATGGCTTAACAACATATTCGATCTTATATTCAGGTCCGATCTTCCATTTTTTATCCATCAGTTGCGCATAAAGCCCGCTTGATAATACAAGCAGTATGATTGAAATGATGATATTTGTTTTATTGATCTTTTTCATTGTTCAAAAACTATGCCTTATTCAAATAAAATACAATGGAAAAGGTTCCCTTTTAAAGAAGAGCCAAGATCCAAGATCCAAGAACCAAGAACCAAGAGCCAAGAATGGGGGTATTCTTTACTGTTTATTCTTTTTCGGCTGAAGTAATCTTAACCTATACATTCCGGCAACGGAAAGTACGGCCAGCAAAAAAGTAATGACTCCCGAAACGATAACATGAAAAAGCGTTAAGATCGCAGGGTCGACCAATAGATATTGCAACAGCTCAAGCAAGATGATCGTTGCAGCCATGATCGGTACATAGATCATATTAAAGCGCAATACCAACAGGTATAAAGCAACCATCAGAAGTCCACCGACCGAACCGCCTAGCAACCACCATCCAATTGACAGTTTACCCACATATGCAAATCCCGCTAAAAACAACAAGACGATCGAAACGATCTTCTTTTTTTGCCAACCTGCACTCAAACGATCAACTATAATAAAAGGGACCATCAGGCGAACAAATGTAATAAAATACTCTTCGAAAGCTGACAGGATGGATGATAATATCGGGTGTACAGATGCCAGATCAATGAGGGGCAATACTACGGGTGTTTCTTTAAAAATATTGCCTTGGGCAAAGGCCACAACCGCTGCAAACATCAATCCCAAGCCAATGCCTTTAATTCCGATCACATTTTCATTTCGCTGAACACGAAAAGGAATTCTTGCCATATAACCTATAGGAAGGGCATATAAAAACGCAGAAAAAACACTCCCGAGTAATAGAGAAATGACCAACATCAGTAGCAAGTTCGAGTAAGGTTCCGATGTGGGATATTGCCCTATGATGGTATTCGACATCAGGATACCCTGCACCAGAGTTAAAACGGCAAAACCGATAAGAAAATACAGGAATACTTTGATATTGAACTGTTTTTTTGTCCAGCCAATAATACCGAGGATCAGTACCGTAATTATCATACCAAATTGAATTACTTTCGATACGGCAAACAAAATACCTCTTAACAGACCGGCTTTCTTTTGCTCACGATCCCACGTTTCGGTTGTATGGATCGCAGTTTTCAAACCGCTTAGTTCATCACCGCTGATCATAGCAATATAGCGAACATCACCATCCTGAAGACCGGTATTCGTATCCCGGTAAATGATCGACCAATCCGTACGGGCTTTCCGTTTTTCCGGTGTTACTTTTACTATTTCCAGTTCATCCCTATTTTTACCCAAGTGTGTTTCAATGGCATTTTCCGCGATCTTCTTTGCTTCAGTTTCGTCAAGTGTTGCACCCGGTCTTGGTTCCGGGACATTATGTTTCCACCCTAGAATTTCACCGTCCCGACCGATCATAATATCCAAAGTTTCCGAGCGTGTAACGACATCACCTTTAAAGGTTTTATAGGTCACAATATAGTAGTTCGTTGAAAGGACAGATCCATATAATTTCCGGAATAATTCCCTATCGCTCTTTTCCCATGCGAAGCGGCCGCTCCGTCCTACTCCACCATCTAAACGGGTATAGGGTTTCAGGTCAAGAGAATCTGTTCCCGAATAGTATTCAGCGATAAAGGCATCACCAATTTCAATAGCTTGATGTCGATCAATTTCCAGCTTTGGAACATCCTGTTCAAGCGGTGTCAAGAACAGCCAAAGAACCGCACCGACAACAATTAAAAGAATAGCAATATAAATAGGGAGTTCGCGTTCTGCGGTACTTCCGGAATTTATGTCAATTTTCTCTTTTACTTCCTTTTTTACATCCGGAACAACATAGCCGGAATTCAGATCGGAAGCTTTGATCTCATACCATGTTCCGGCTTTGATCCGGCGATAGCTCACAATCAGAACAGGAACGAGCATAGCAATGACTGCCAGTATGCGATGAATCCCCATACCGGGAGCAGAAAGGAGGAACAGCGGCATGGCCATAAGCACGATATCGTAAACAAAATGCGATACAACCACAGGTAACAGGCCCCACCTCATATAGATCAATCCATATAAAATAAAGGGAATGAGCATTTCAATGATGCGAGCATAGGCCGGTTGTTGTGCATAATTTGCATGCATAGAACCAAAGATCGCAGCTTGAAGCACAAGCGCAAGAGCTATCCATAGTCTTTTTCGTTTAAAATTCTTACCGATAAGCACAGCACCCGCCAGCGGTATTGCACGAAATAGAGTTTCTTCCCAGAAGCCGGCCTGAAGAGATTGTGCTGCCGGCAAAAGCCAAGGCAAAGGCAAAGCAAGAACATTGGGGTCAACCATATTTTCTGCGGGACTCCACCAATGAAATACATGGTTGGTGATCCAATAGAAAAATGTAATAAAACCGATCATGAAAAATGCCCACATATAACCAAAAACCGTTTGTCGCATAATCTCTTTTGAGGCTCCAACCGTTGGTGACCATGAACGCCAAAATTGAATATGTCCGGGAAATGCCTGACGGTCCAATCCTTCTGCCGCACTGGCAGAAACAAAAAATATCAATGCGATCAGGAGTCCATTCAAGAGCGCAAAAAACACTTGTTGAAAAAGAAATTGTCCCGATGATAAAGAGGTGTCATAACTGAACCACGATAGCGAAATGGTGGTGAGATAGGCAAGAAAAATGCCCGACCCAATGATGATCGCCCATTTAAGAGCCGGTTTCCATTGCAAGGTTCGTTTACGTAACATGAAAAAGAGAGCCAATCCAATACCGAAAATCCCGTAGACCAACAGCATAATAGCCTGCCCTACAAAAGATATCGTTGTATTGGTAGAACGCATTTCTTCATAACGCTGATCAAATGCCTCGGGGATCTTTACAACAGGGATCGCCATGGTCAATTCATCGCCGCTGACCCCGATCTTGAAACGATAGAAAGCCTCGCCTACACCGGCATCATTTAGTTCGTAGGTAAATACATGATCTCTTCTACCGCCTTCTTTTAATTCTGAGCTCTCTTCAATTAAAGAATAAAGCGTAAGATCCGGCAAAAGCCCTTTCATCCCGCTTTGGGCATTGATCAATGCATCAATATCCGGTTTAGCTATATCTGCCCCGGGTAAACTATCCGGTAAGGTCACCTTATAGCCCAGAAATTTCCCATGGGGTGAAAAAACATAGCGGCATTCCCTGATCTTGTTGATATTATATTGGCGTACTTCCCAAGTATAGGGATGATAAACACCGGCATTGACAATATCCTGGAATACTTCTACTCCTCCGCCTTCAAGTTCAACATAATTTTTAAACCGTGAATCGGTATGAAAACCAACAACAGATTGATAGTTTGAATCCAATATTGCATAATGAGTTGTCAAAGAATCCGTTTGTCGTAATATATCGTTTTTGTCCGCAGTGATCTTGACATTTACGATGGGAAAAGCTTTATCAAAAGCAAATATGCTGTAAACGATCCCTATTACAGCTAAGACGGCTATTACATAAAGCAATGAATTCTTTCTCATTAAAAATCCTCCTGAAAATTATAAGGAAATATAAGGATTATTTAAATGAAGGGCTAATATATATTTTTAACTTAGTAAATAAGCATTGTTGTTTAATATGCTTGACATCAGTATATAAAATATATATATTAACAAATAACACTATTATGAAAGGGTTTATATGCCAAGCAAAGAATACGAAAAGTTCGAACAAAAGGCTGAGATATTAAAAGCGATCGCTCATCCGGTTCGTTTATGTATCTTACGTGGCCTTGCCCAAGATGGCTCATCTAATGTAGGTAAAATGACCACCTGCTTAGATATACCTCAAGCTACTGTTTCACAGCACCTTGCAAAAATGAAAGCAGTGGGCATTATTAAAGGTAAACGCAATGGCACACAGGTAATCTACACTCTTACGAATGTAGGGAATATCACTAAATTGGTGGAAAATTTCCTCAACTGATCCTCTATTACTTTTTATAACTTAAAGGGCTGGTTTCAGCCCTTTATCTATATTATCGATAAAAATAACAAGATACCATACGTTCTGCACGGAACGGGAGCAGGCTGAATGGTAATGTTATTTTTCTCGATTATTTTAAAATGATCATCATTGATTCATTGCCGGGCAGGACCAAGGTACTGTTTTCAAGATCGATCTTCATATTACCCGTAAGAGGTTTCTTAATGGTTGTGAAGTCATTAAATCGATCTTTTATAATAGTCGCAAAATTGGCATCCTGTGTCTTGCCACTCGAATTATAAGCTAAAAGTAATGTATTTCCGCTATTCTTGTCTTTTCTGGCTACCAAATAAATATCGTTCTGCAGGTCATGAAGCATTGCAGCATCAAAGATATCAGGGTACTCTTTTCTGGCTTTAATGAATTCTTTCATCTGCATAAATATGTGGTCTTCTTCTTCACTTCGACCCGCTTTAATAAAAGCATTATGCAGTGAAGATCCAAAGCCACCCGGAAATTCATTCCGATTCAGGGGATCATGCCCGCCCAACATCCCAATTTCATTTCCATAGTACAATTGAGGAATACCGCGCAACCCAAAAAGTAAGGTATAAGCATTTAAGTATTTTTGCATATCACTGTGAACAGCCGAGTAGAAACGACCCATATCGTGGTTATCCATGAATGTCAGCATCATATTCGGATCCCTGTAAATAAAATCATTTGCAATCTCGCGATAAAATGCTTGAATAGATTTTCCTTCTACGATCAATTGATATATTTCAGATGAAAAGCCAAAATCGGCGATAGATGATAGATAATTCTTTTGTCCGTGATGAAAGTAATAAGACAGGCGTGTGCGATCAAAATCCATGATCTCACCAACGAGAAAAAGATCCGGGTATTCCCGTTTTAGCTCTTTGCCCCAGCGGCTTAATCCTTCCAGGTCCGAATAGGCATAAGTATCTTCTCGAATACCGTCCAATTTCATAGTCTCTATCCACCAGATCGCATGATAAATGTAATAATCCACTACATCCGGATGTGACATGTTCATATCTGCAAGATACCCGGCAAACCACCCCGTTAGAGGAAATGTCCGAATTTCGGGCGAGGCGTATGTATCTGTAATATCCAGTATACGGTAATTGCATGACTCATGCTGATCGATACTACCGTTGATCCATTCGGCTGAAGGCGGATTGACCGCCAGCGGATGCGTAGGTGCAACATGATTGACGATGTGGTCCTGAATGACCTTAATACCTCTTTCGTGACAGCCTTTCACTAGCTCATGATAGGTGTCGAAATCTCCCATAAAAGGATCGATCTCATAGGAATTGGTTGGAGAATATCCATGGTAACAATTGATATAGTTATTTTCGTATATCGGTGTCATCCATAAGGCCGTTATCCCCAATTCTTCAAGATAATCCAAATGATCGATTACCCCGCGAATATCGCCGCCACGTCTCCCCCACTGATGATCGGGACGGATAGGATCTTGATGGCCCGGGTTGTTGTTATTATCCTTATCACCATCTGCAAATCGATCTGGCATTAAAAGATAAACAACATCGGAGCCATCAATTTTTTGGATCGAATAATCTTCCCGTTCATTTATTGAATAATTTAATTTTACGGTCATATCCTCAACAGGATGTTTGAAATCGATCGTAAAATCCCCCGCTTTTTTTACTTTCAGGGTTAAACCGTAATAGTGTTGATCGGGATAGGGTGTTTTATGAAGCAATTTAACGTGGTTAGATCTTATACTTGCCTGCCATCCGGTAAAATCATCACCATATATCAGGATCTTCAGTGTATCGTGTTCCATATTGCTCCACCAATTCGGCGGTTCCGCATGGGAGATCTCAAGTGCGGACAGGGTGCCAAAAGCAAATAATATCAGTATAAATAAGATCGATCGTTTCATAAAATCCCTTTATTCATTTTCGAATAAATGTAAAAATTTATTATGACTCTGTCAGTTGTTTTCTTGCCGGGAAGCTATGATGCCTTTTCTAAAGAGCAAGACCCATACGATAAACCAAATAGCTATCGCTCCCAAAGAAATAAAGAATACCAACCATGATCCGCTGATGATACACAGGGGAAGAGCGATAGACGTCCAGATACCACCTCCCATGAAAGGTTCGTGTAAGAGTTGCTTATAACCGAACGCCGAATAGGCCGGAGTTTGCTGTTCGGGATCTACCACACGCAATAATAGAAGTCCTGTAGCCGTTACACCCATAGATTGTCCCATTTCTGCAATAGCCCTTTCAAACCATGCATCCGGAAGCAAACGTTTTGCAAGGAACATGACGCAAAATACATTCCAAAGGATCCCGATCAGCACAATGATAAAAAGCGGAATGATCTGTGCCGATATAATGGAAAGATTGATCATCGCTATAGCAGATACTACAAGAAAATCAAGCGCGGTCCCCGATACTCTTTGTAAAATATCACGGTCCAGAATACTGTCTTTTTTTAATACTTTTGTGATAAATAATTGGACAACCAAGCCCCCGATCATCGACAGGGGAAAAAGTGGAAATGCGGAGAGTATCCCATTTTCTTTCATAACGGGAAATAGAGATTCAATGCCACTTAAACCCAGTTTAAGAAGATATCCGATGAATATGGCAATACCTACAACAGCTATGTGCAGAGCCAGGGTATCTACCGATGCGGGTGAAACGGTTTGTTTACCCGCCGATGGTTGATCATTTGGGTCATAGATACCAATAACATTGCTTTCGGGTATATCTTCGATCTTTTTGAGTTTTTTGGTATGTCCTCTACGAACGGCCCAATTAACCAACCAGGTACCGACAACAATAGCCGAAATAATTCCCAGCGTAGCCGATGTAAGAGCATAATCACGTCCTTCCGCCCAATTGTATGATTTAAACAATTCAGCCAAGCCTGCGGCAGTTCCATGGCCACCTTCAAAGCCTATGGG
>CAZSGO010000051.1:5019-9336 GCA_964606395.1 uncultured bacterium | reverse complement strand
ATCGATGAAGTGGCGATCTGGGATAATGCACTTACAGCAAATGAAATTCTTTCACATTATCAAAACAGTTTAAATGCTCAGCATTATATTCCACTTGAGCCTGTAGTTTCGACAATCGAAGTAAATGAGATCACCACAAATTCAGCTATCTGCACTGCCGATATATCATCATTGGGCATGAGTTCTTTTACGGCACACGGTGTGTGTTGGAGTACGGATAGTCTGCCTACTATTCTGGATAATAAAACCGATGAAGGTGCACGTGATTCTATCGGGGAATTCAGTTCGCAATTAACTGGACTGACGAATAATACCCAATATTTCGTTCGAGCCTATGCTAGCAACAGCGTAGGTACAGCATATGGTGAAGCGCTTGTCTTCAATACCTTGGAACTATCATGGAAAATGCAACTTGCTGCAAGCATGCAAACTTTTGAAGATCAGGAGAACTATCTTGGCGTTGTTCATGACGCGAGCATAGATTTTGATACTTTATATGACGAAATAAAATCACCGGCGCCTCCCGGAGATTATATTATGTTGTATTTTCCTCATCCTGAATATGGAATCCCCTTAGGAGATAATCTTTCAAAAGATATAAATCAGGAGATAACTTTGGAAGATACCATGCTGGTTTGGGATTTTAACGTACTAAGTACTCAAGCGGAAACCGTAACACTTACATTTGATTTTACAAGGATTCCAGAGGTACCCGTAATCTTGGAAGATAAAGCAATATCATATAAACAGATATTGTATTCCGGAGACAGTTATGTATACACTGCAGAAGCTAACATTGATCGATTATTTAGTATAAGTATTGGTGATACCACCGCTCCTCTTTTGAGTTTGGGAGCTGAATTTAACGGTCCCGCAATTTACCATGCGGGTGATGAATTGACTCTGAACTGGAATGCAAGTGACGGTAATGGTATTGATAAAACAGAGCTATGGATATCAGAAGATAACGGGAATAATTATACTATGCTTGCCACGCCTGAGGATGTAGAATACTATGACTGGACCTTACCCGATACTTCTTTGATCCAGCAAGTCATGCTTAAAATGAAAATTTGGGATTATGCCGGCAATTCCGCGGAAGCAACGAGTACTCATAGCTTTGCTATTGCGGGAGATTCGCTCAGCACGACAGTATGTTCTGGATGGAATTTATGGGGGTTGCCACTTGTAAGCGATGATCCGGATATTTCAAGTTGTTTTGATGATGATTTTAGTTCTTATTATGTCATATATGATTATCAATACTGCGGATATTTATTTTCAGATAATCTAACTGTTGCTCAGGGATATTGGTTGGGTGCAATAGACGAAACAACTGTTGATATAGTCGGGTTTCCTATAACATGGGAATATATGATCTCACTCAGCAATGGCTGGAATCTAATCAGTGATCCATTGGTGTTGCCGATAAGCGTAGATAGTTTGTTCTTTACCCAAGGAGGAATAAACAAATTCTATGATGACGCGGTTTCGGCGGGCTGGGTAAATAATATTTATAGGTATGATGAAGACAATGGTTATCAATATGCAACTCAACTCGACCCCTGGAATGGATATTGGATGGGTGTTTTGCAGGAAGGGGTTTCTGTAACATTTCCAATTCACAAGGATCCGCCAATTACATTCGGTAAGACAAATGTTGAAAATTCACCACTTATAGAATTTCATGCGGAAGCCAGTACAATGAGTGATGATCTTTTGGCAATTGGAACACATGATGATGCAGGATGGGGTTTTGACCCGGAATTTGATGCGGTCACTCCACCGACGCCCCCAGGGACTGATTATTTATCAGTATATGTACCTCGTACAGATTTAACAGACCTGGTTTTAGGAAATAATTTCTCCAGGGATATTCGTGCAACTGTTAGTGGTGAAAGTGTTGAAGAATGGCTTGTTCATTTAGAAACCAACAAAACATCAGCCAGGATTTCATGGTCAATAGAGAATATTCCGGATAATTTGGAGATTGGTATAGATATCCAGGGTATAGGTTATTTTGAAGATATGCGGCTTGTTGATGACATTATAATTCAATCCGGACAAAGCTTCCGAGTCCGACTCGGAACAAATGTTTTGACATCGGTCAATATTGTACCTGAATCTTATTCATTAGCAGATAATTTCCCCAATCCGTTTAATCCAATAACAACTTTGAGATATGGACTCCCGGAAACATCAGATATAACTCTCAACATTTATGACATCACCGGACGCAAGATCAAACAATGGCCCATTAACAATCAACAACCCGGCTGGCATGAAGTGATCTGGGACGGTACTGATATGAATGGAAATGTAGTTTCAACAGGTGTTTACATTTACTCATTGACAGCCGGTGACTTTGTTGAGACAAAGAAGATGGTATTCATTAAGTAAAAAAACTTGAGATGTAAAACGTAAGACGTAAAACGTCTAAAAGATGTTTTCGTAAAATGTAGAGACGCAAAATGTTGCGTCTCTTTTTTATTTTGTGGTAATATTGTGGATTATTTGCACGAATGCGTCATTTAAAGGGAAAAGCAAATAGAAGTTCACTTTACGTTGAGATAATCTTCAGCAAGGCATCAATATCAATGGGTTTAGTGATATAGGCGTTACACCCTGCATCTTGTGCTTTTTGCTTATCCTCCGGTAAGGCATAAGCGGTTTGCGCAACGATCACCACATCCTTATTGAATTCCCTTATCTTACGCGTTGCCTCATAACCATCCATGACCGGCATCTTGATATCCATTAAAATAAGATCAATATCGTCATTATCTTTAGTGAGTCTTACAGCTTCAATGCCATTTTCAGCATGGAGCAATGAATTTGCATGATCTTCCAGACTGATCGATAAGTGCTGATGGCTGATGTCATCATCTTCAACGATCAAAACTTTATGAAAGGCTTTATCAGGGCGAACCTTTAAGGGGCGTCTATCTATTACTAACTTTTTATTCGCTTTTATCACCGGTAATTCGACAGTAAAACAGCTGCCTTTGCCCGGTTCGGATTCCAGACTGATTTTACCTTTCATCATCTTTACATAAGCCTTAACGATACTCAGTCCAAGGCCCGATCCCTGCCTTGCTTTGGTATCGCTCAGATCAGCCTGAACAAAGCGGTCAAAGATCGCTTCTTGACGATCTTTCGGAATACCTTCTCCCGTATCACACACGTCCAGCCTGAACTTTTTATCATTCATGTTGCATTTTACTATAATACTGCCGGTTTCAGTATATTTAATGGCATTTCGGACTAGGTTCGTGATAATGGAATCTAATTTATTAACATCCATCATTATCCGTTCGTCTTGACAGGCGCATTGTTGTTCCAAGCCTAAGGTAAGACCTTTCTCTTCAGCAGATGGTTTGAAAAAATCAATATGATCTTTGACCAAAGCACAGGGATTGCACACTTCGGGCTTTACATCTATCTGTCCAGTCTCGATCTTTGAGATATTGATCAGATCATTGACAGTGTTTAGCATGCGGTCGCCACTTTTTTTTATGATCTGGATATACTGTTCACGTTTATCTTCAGAAAGATCTGGTTTTTCCAGTAATGAGGTAAAGCCCAATATTCCGTTCATTGGCGTCCTTATCTCATGGCTCATATTAGCCAGAAAAGAGGATTTTAATTTGTCGGATTCTTCTGCGCGTTCTTTTGCTTTTATCAGTTCATCTTCAGCGATCTTTCGTTTTGTTGTATCTTGTACAGTTGATATCATTAGATCTTGCTCAATTAACGGAATATTAAACGCATGTACGTATCTTTCTTCGTTGGTGTTTGTTACAATTTTCAGATCCGGCCATTGCATTCTATCGGGATCACCACTTTGCATATCCGCCATGATCTGAGATTTCATTTTTTTTCGATAATCATCCTCAGGAAAGACCTTTTCAAAAAATATACTGACATTGTTCAATACATCTCTGGGCCATCCATAAATTTCTTCAAATTTATTATTCATATATTGTACTTTACCATCAGTGATAGTATTCAAGGCAAAACCAATAGGCATATTATCCATGATCGTTTCAATATACGCATTGCGTTCTTTTAGCCTGTCTTCCGCTATTTTGCGGTCAGTTATGTCTCTGCCAACCCCAAGGACCCCAATTATTTCATTGTTCTTATTGATCAGTGGTGTTTTTATGGTTTCCAGTATCTCGGAATGACCATCGGATGCAAATGTGATCTCTTCTTCGTTAATTGACGGTTTATCAGCATTCATTGCAAGTTTATCATTGTGCCTGAAAAAGTCCGCTAATTCCTTATCAAGAAAATCATAATCGGTCTTACCAACTA
>CAZSGO010000051.1:0-4919 GCA_964606395.1 uncultured bacterium | reverse complement strand
CTGAAAAAGTCCGCTAATTCCTTATCAAGAAAATCATAATCGGTCTTACCAACTATTTCACTTTCGGGTTTACCAAAGAAATCTTCAAATCTCTTATTACAACTTGCGTATACTCCATTTATATCTTTCAGCCATACCAGGTCGGGTGTTGCGTTGATCATTGTTTTGAGTAAAATTCTGTTTTTTTCTGCATTATCATTGGCTTTGGCCAACTCTTGCTCTGCAACCTTTCGGTCAGTAATATCCTGGGTAACCCCAAATGCTTCTATTGGTTTATTCTTATTATCGCACAGGAATTCTGCTTTTTCTCTTACCCATTTGATCTTTCCATTAACAAGCAAGCGATGTTCAATGTCATAAGGCTTTCCTTTAATACTGGCAATCCATTCTTTGTTTAAGTATTCTCTATCTTCAGGATGGACGCATTCAAGAAATCTTACATAATTCATTTTTGTACCATAGGGCACCTCAAAGATCTTATAATTTTCTTCTGTCCAGGTTAGAATATCCTTTCCTAAATCCAGATGCCAGGTTCCTATTTGTCCAATTTCCTGTGCTTTCTTTAAGAATTGTTGATTTTTGATTAAATCTTCTTCAGCTCTTTTTCGCTGGGTAATATCTAAAAATACAGCCTGAATTGCAGGTTTTTCATTAAACTCAACCCTGGAACTGAACAATTCCACCCAATGGATGGATCCGTCTTTATGTATTATCCGGTACTCGTTGTGTGGTGGCACCTTTTCACCAATAAGGCGACGAGCAAAATTACTAAAAAATTCTTGCCTATCATCCGGGTGTATGAGAGCTTGATTTTGCTCAGGGGTAAACCCAGTAAGTTCTTCGGGTGTATATCCCGATATATTCTGCATGGGCTTACTTGCAAAGGAAAGACGGAGCGGATCATTCTGCGCGATCACCATCCCCTGAAGAGAGTCCTCTACAAGTGAACGATATCTTTCCTCACTTGCTTTAAGAGAATTATGTACTTTCTGCATTTCTGTGATATCATGTGCGTAAGATGTTATTCCAATTATTTGTTCATTTTCGCCCACGATAGGATTGATATGAATTTCGAAATACCTTTTTATTATTTCCCCGTAGGCCTCAATTGAAACTGAACCCAAACCCTTTAGGCCTTTATCATATTTTTCCTTGATCCTTTGAACATCATCTTTACTGGTCATATAATCAAAAATACATTGTCCAATCTCAGGTGTTTTCCCATAGGCTGTTTTCATTGATATCTCATGAGCCCGATTGAAATATAAATAACGATAATCCTTATCTAGGCTCAAGATGATCATATCCATCGGACTTTCAACACTTGACCTTAAAAGGATCTCTTTTCTTTTTAATTCAGTTTCCGCTTTTTTACGTTCGCTAATATCTACAAGTGATCCGACAATCCCCATTACCTTGCCGTTTTCTATTACGGGAGCTTCTCTCACTTCAACTAATATTTTTCGTCCGTCTTTGCGTTGTAATTCAAGTTCATATGTGGGTTGTCTTTCGCCGGTTTCAAGGGCTTTCAAAGTGTAATTGAAGGCTTTTTCATTGATGGGGTTGTCAGTGGCGAACTTAGTCCAGTTGGTCAAAGCCTCTTCCGGCTCGCAACCCAGGTATTCGCGGACCTGTGGACTGACAAAGGTGAGCTTGTGGTCATTGTCGTGGGCATAGAACATATTTGTGCTGTTCTCAACGATATTTTTTAGTTTGGACTGGCTTTCTTTTAATTGTTCTTCACTGGCTTTCAGTTGCTGATTAGAGGCACGTAATTGTTGCTCGCTGGCAGACAGTTGTTGATTAGAGGCACGCAACTGTTGCTCATTGGCTATCAATTTCTGATTGTAGATTTTTAATTTTTCTTCCGCTTTTTTGCGATCAGTTATATCTTGTGTAATACCAAACATATACGCCGGGTTGCCATCTTTATCAAGTTTAAGTTTTCCCTTTGACCAAATCCATACTGTTTTACCATCTGGACGCTTGACTGGATATTCAAAATCTGCGGCTCCGGTCTTCTCTAATAATTCAATTCGTTCATTGTGGTAATCGTGGTAATCAGGTCGGATAAGCTTCATTACCCGTTCATAACTCAGAGGATCTTCATCGTGTGTGATGCCGAAAATCTTGTATAACTCATCTGACCAGGTGATCAGGTTCTTGTTGATATCTAATTCCCACCACCCTAATTTGGAAAATTGTTGAGCCTCGATTAGTCTATCTTTTGTGAGATTTAACTTCTCTTCCGCCTGCTTGCTTTCTGTGATGTCATGTAAAGTTACAATAAGAAAGCCTGATATGGTTCTTGCATATAAATCACATATTACAATAGAACCATCTTTGCAATTAATTCGGTTTTCCCCCGTATAAACTACTTCACCGGCTTGGGTGATGTTTTTAATTGAGGACTTCCATCGCCCGACAACCTCATTACGGTATTTTGGATCAGGATAAGCCAAGAGATGCCATTCTTCAACCGTTTTGGGTAAATGCCCAAAAAGTTTTTGAGCGCTTTTGCTCCAATATAAAATTTGTTTGTCATTTTCGTCTGCTACTGCAGTTGGGAAGGGGCTGCTGTCTAAAATTTGTTTTAATATTAAATCACTTTTTAAATCATTCTGTCTGGGGAATAATTGAGTGTTTTCTTTTGCACACATGATTAGTCTCCTGGTGAAGTTGGTGCGCGAAATTATTTTAATCTTTTTGTTTTGCAAAATATATTAAAAAAACAATGTGTTTCAAATTTAAAACTTTGATCATCTCTTAAAACCCTGAGTGTATATCTTTAAAGTTGATAGGACTAATTTCATAGTAAGTTAAGAGATACATTTCAATTATTCAAGAATGATTATACTTATAAAACCACCACCCGGTGGCTTTATTCATACCATAAAAACCACAAAAAGATTGGGGAGTAAGAGAGCGAAGTAGGACCAAGATGTAGCTAATGCCATATGGGGAATGGAGAAAAGTTATTCTGTATTATTTCAAACTGTTATGTGCCGGGTTGTATATTTCCATTCGTATTACTCAACTTAAAAAATACTTTTAAAATTAATATGCAAAAAACATACCAGGGGATTAATGAGAGGAGGGAGAAAACTAATCCTATCATTCCAAAATTAGCCGGAATGGTCATAAAAATCGCTGAGATAAGTCCCCAAGTCGCAGTTTTTCTACTATAAACTTTGCTACGAAACATTGTTATAGAGATCAAGAACAGAGAGATATCACCTAAAAAATAGTAAGTAACATACGCTGTACCTTTCCATTCAAGTAGCATATTTTTTGCTGATGATAATAATATATTTCGAGTCATGTCATCTGTAGCTATAAAATATTCTTTGCTTAAAAAAAACATTTCAACAGCCTTATTTGAAGAGACATAAGAGATCAGACCTATCATGCCAAGCATAAAGGCTATAGTTATGGTATTTTTGTTCGTCTTATACAGTGATAACAGGATTGATAAATATATAAACGCCATAAATATATTATTGATAAGGTATAATAAATCCATATGCATCAATCCCATAAAGGGGGCTTTATTAAATAGGTCTAGCCAACCTATTGTTGTTTCGGGATGATGAGAGAGGATAAAAACAATAATTTGAATAGGAATTATTACGAGCATCAGGATAGTTAGTATTCCTGTTGTTTTATAAATACTTCCCCAGTTTTCTTTTAATTCTTTCACTTTATTCTCCTTAAAATATTAATTTCTCTAGGCAAGCCATAAGATGGATTCAGGAGCTATTAGACGCTTATTCCATACATATAATTACTATGTACATATATTAATGTCTGTTAATATTTTATTCAAAGCAATATGACACATAATTCTCGCATTATCAAGGTATTTTTATGCCGCTATCCCCTTATGCAAAAGGGTTACATTTTCTTAATTGGTGAGGGAATATGCGTTCTCTTAGGTGTTCTGAGTGGTAATGAGATGCTTTTCGTTTTTATTGAGGATTTATCATATAAGAACAGTAATATTGATGAGGTTTAGATAGTATAAAGGATTAAAAATGTATCATTTTTTAAAAGACGGAGCAAGAAGGGGAAATTTAGTCATGAGGTTGGTTTTGCTCATATTGACAATAAACAGTGTGATTGCAAGTGAGCATGAAGCCTCTCCATCCTTTGTGGGTGGAATGTTCTATCACCTGTCTTGGAGCCATATATCAACATACCGGGGAGATGTATCGGGAATATCTACGGGACTTGGCGGAAAACTAGCTTTTTATATTTCGCCGAATTTTCGTATCGGAGCAACAGGGTTTTCGAGTAACTTGCTCTATGATAGGGCATTACACTCTCCCTCCAGCTACATTACAACCGGAGCCGGTGGTATTACGATGGAAATGGTCTGGAATACAGGGACTTTCCGTATCGCCCCGGGTATAATGTTTGGGGGAGGATCTTTTGAACAATTGAATATTATTTCAGAAGATGGTGAAGAAAATACCGTTAATTATGATCAATATTCATCATTTCTGGTTGCACCTCAATTTTCTGTAGAGGTCCCCATGTCAAATAAAATAAGCGTAGCAATCATGGCCGATTGGATTTATGGAAACTCAGTGATCCAGGGAAACAACTTTGGGCCTTCTCTGAGAATGGGCATTCTTTTTACACATTGATCTCCAAACAAAGCCACAACACAAGGGCGAAGCAAAAGACATCTCAGAACAAGTATCAAATACGCCAGAGCTACGTAGATTTAAATTAAAGATATGTGATTTGCGAATACTTCGCATATCGCCATTCAATTCGTCAATCGAATGCTTCCACCTTCGCACAAGGCTTCCATCCTTCGCTAAAGCTACTGAGGACAGGTCGAACCCTGATTTCTCATGTTCCAATAAGTTTTTATACGACTCTAACACTCTGGTCTCCGAACTCTAACACTC
>CAZSGO010000050.1:3649-9337 GCA_964606395.1 uncultured bacterium | reverse complement strand
GCTGCTTTGATCTCTTCAATATACCATGACATGATCTTTTCAAATTCTTCGCCTTCGGAAAATCCGACTTTTTTGTATCGGACCATTCCTTGTTTATCAACAACAAACAGGGTCGGAATACCTTTTACTCCAAAAGCCGTGTTCAAACCATCGGCGTAATAAACGGGAAAATCAAAACCGTACTTTTCAATAAAAGGTTGGACAAGAAATTTATCTTTATCCGTAGAAACAACAATGATCTCTACCTCATCATCGTCACGATATTGATGATATACTTCATTCATGTGTGGCAATTCTTTACGACAAGGTGGGCACCAAGTCGCCCAAAAGCTGACAATTAGGATCTTATCTTTAAATTTTTCATGCGTGATCGTTGTTGAATCCAAACCTTCGATCTCAAATTCCGGCATTGGAATATTCAACTGATCTGCAAGAAGATTTTGGCGCAAAAGATTACGTCCGACAAACACGGTCTCATCGATCATGGTGTTGACTTCCGCTTTAGAATATCCCAGCAATTCTGCGGTATTCAATATTTCAGCCTTAGCATCCAAAGATCCGGGCGTCATTTTTAAGGCTTCGATACAGGCGATCAGAGATGCTTCATAACGATTCATTTTATTTAGGGCTTTACCGTAATTAAGCAGGATCTCGGTATCCTGATAATCGGCAATAATATCTTCATATACATTCAGTGCTTCTGTCAATTGCTGACGTTCGATCAATAATTGCGCGTAACCGTCACTGATCATAGCACGATATGCCGTAAGGCGGTCATTTAATTCATCTTCATTAAAATTACGATCCAGATAATATTCTTTTGCAGAGACTAAAAATGCTTCGCTTTTAGTCATTATCTCAGCTCTCTTAACCGCACTGAAAACGGAATCTTTGAGAATGGGATCATCTGTTGACACACTTGACAAGAAACCCAAGGTCATCGCTTTTGAAAATACATCTGTATTTTGGTTGTAGATCTTAATGATTTTTTGATAGTCTTCAAGTTCACCTTTTTCAATGCTCTGAGGCAATACTTGTTCGCATGCGGCATATAATTCCGGACTTTCTTTTTTCTGATTTTTCATGATAAAAGAAACGAGGCCATCATAATCCGGTTCTGTGCTCAGTTCACGATTCCCGCAACCGGCCAATAGTAAAAGTACAAGACCTATCGTCAATAAATGTTTCATAATTCCCCTACCCTTTTTACTTAAATATATCCGTTGACATCCTCAAAGAAATTAAATGAGAACTTCCAAGATCACCGTTATTGGAAGGTCTGAATGAATAGCTTACATCCAAGAATGGCATTGAAAATTCTATTCCTGCATGAAGGCCATCGCCCCAACGATAACTTATCCCTGCAGATACGATATTTTTATATTCAATTTGGATCAATGGCTGAATATCCACCGCCAATACCGATCCTATGGCAAACATATAATAATCCAGATTCTCTGTGATCGACATAGCTGAGCTAAAACCCGGCTTAATATTAAAATCACCGAGATCAAAAGGAACGATCCACGCAGCTTTTAATTGCGGTGGATAATATTGGGCGGCACCGTTATCAAAAACCATAACGGCCGATGGAAGATTTTTTAATGAATAGAGCGATTGAATATATTTGCCCTTATGCTCGGCATGAATATCAAATGTCAATCCATAACCATTGGTTTCGATCAAACCCGTGTATAAAAAGCCCATGTCAAGTCCAATACTAAAATTGTTCTTTTGGTAGACGGGCATGCCCAAGTGTACCGTATAATTTGCAATACCGGTAAAAAGGACACCATCATAATCTATGATCTCATTTTCGTCCAGTTGACCATTCCCTTCTCCGGTATCTCCCGTTCCGGGAATACCGTCCAAACCATAATCCAATAAAGCATTTCTGGAATCGGGAATATCCGATATACCGATACGAGAGACCATGATCCCCAACGGTTGATCTTTATAGTTAAAGGTAAAGGCGACCGAACTGGCCGATACTTCATTCCGGAACCAGCTTGAATGATATAAATAAAGTGATTTATTGGAGGTTTCACCCAATCGGGTGGGATTAAGCGTGGTATTTTCACTTCCAAACTGCATTAAACCATAGGCTGCGCCATAAAGTTCTCCTCCGGGTCCTCGTAGAAGATTTAAATAATCATTTCCATAACTTGCATAACCCGCCATCAATCCAAATGGCAAGATCATAAAAAGCAGCATATAAAATTTTATTGTTCGTGTTTTCATTGCAATTAAAATATAAGCCTTTTCTAGCTCCAATGTTCCTTGTTTTTTTATTGGCCTTGCAAGCGAATGATCATTTCCATCATACTCATCTCATTTCCGTGGTCACACAACCTAACAATACATCCAATTCTCTTACTTATTCCCGGATAAGTTTACCGCTATCAAGATGATAATTTATTTCGGCGATCTTTGCTATTTGATCGTTATGCGTTACAAGAAAAAAAGTTTGGTTCATATCTTTTTGGATCTTCTTGAAAAGATCCAATACTTTCGTGCCCGTTTCTTTATCCAAATTTCCCGTGGGTTCATCAGCCAACAGAATATCCGGTTTGTTGATCAAAGCCCGTCCGATGACAGCCCGTTGTTTTTCTCCGCCGGAAATCTCTGCGGGAAAATGATGCATTCTTTCCGACATACCCAGGTAATCCAGCATTTCTCTGGCTTTTTCAATGGCTTGCTGTTTATTCAAACCGGAGATCATCAGCGGCATTGCTACATTTTCTTCTATACTGAATTCCGGTAGTAAGTAATGGAACTGGAAAACAAAACCAATATGCTTTTGACGAAACATGGCCAATTGATTTTCCTGCATATGCGTTACCAGTTTTCCGGCGATCCAGATATCCCCTGCATTGGGCATATCCATGGTCCCAATAATATTCAGCAAGGTTGATTTTCCCGAACCTGAGGGTCCCATAAGGGAAATAAAATCGCCTTGGTGAATGACCAGATCGATATTATCCAAAACATTGAGGGGCTTTCCGCCCGAAAGATAACTTTTGCATAGACTTTTGACTTCAATGATCTTTTTCATACTATATCCAATTCGTTGTTGAACTGTTGAATCGTTGAATTGTTGAATTTCATATTTTTCTTCTCACGTTTCACGTCTTACGTCTCACGATTCACGGTTTACTGTTTTGTCTTTATCGCATCCAGCGGTTTGATCTTGTTTGCTCTTTTTGCCGGAACCAGAGAGGAAAATGTGATCAATACGGAAACCATAACGATCGTTGCCAGAACATCCCAAAAACTTACGATCACGGGGACATATTTAAAGATATAAACGTCATTCGCTCCCGGCATGATAAAGAAAGGAAAATATTGCTGTAATAGCAACAGGACCACTGCGCTTATTGCACCCAATACCATTCCCAATCCGCCGGTATACCAACCAAGCCTGAAATATATCCTGTGTGCATCCCGCGGGGCGCAGCCCATACTTTGCAGGATACCGATCTCCCATTTTTTTTCCAAAAGCAACATGATCATAGATGATATAAGATTAAATCCGGCAATAATGACGATGAGACTCAACACCAGGAACGTTGCGATCTTTTCCACTTGCATAGCCGAGAACAGTTCAATGTGTTCCTCCCACCAACTTGCTACACGTGAATTTTCGGGGATATGTTCCTTCCAATATTTATTAACCGAGCTGAGATCTTTTGAAGAATAAAGCTCAGCTTCAAATTGATGATAGTTGGGTTCATCAAGCAGATATTGCATGTCGAGAATATGCATATAAGCACGATAATCGTAATCGAAAACCGTTACATTGAAAACATCTTTTACAATACATTGCATGCTTGGAGCCGAATAGGTTTTAACATCTAAAAGTGAAACCAAATTTATGGTATCCCCCACTCCGACACCTAGTTTATTTGCTAGTGATAATCCCATGATGATCTCGGGGTATGACGTTTTTGCAAGATCATCGGTCAGAAATTTCTTTTCCTGTAAATACGGTTCTAATTCCAATATTGTTTTATATTCATTGGGACGGATACCCTTAATGAATGCCAGTTGCTGATATTTCCCGTAATTCACCAGCATTTTCCGCTCTATGCTTGGTGTAAGGGTTTTGATCCTTGTATCATTTTTGACGGCCTCAAAAAGATCTGTACGTGCCTCATTGCTTATATTTTTCACATAAAAGGTCAGGTCCGGCGACATGTCCTGAGTTCGATTAAAAAGCATATCGCGGAAACCGTTCATGACTGAGAGAGACGCTATGATGGCAAAGGTTCCCAGAAATGTACCGATGATCGTAATAATGGATGTCGTAGAGATCATCCGGACTTTTTTGCGAGAGGAAAAATACCGACCGGCAATATAATTTATGTATGATCTCTTACTCATAGCGCAAAACCTCAACGGGCTTGATGCGTGAAGCATTTCGTGCCGGTAAAAATGTTGCGATCAAAGCTGTTGCGATCCCGACCAGTACAATGATCAACATAACATCCCATGTGATCTCTATGGGTAAACGATCAATAAAATAGACATCGGCAGAGAGTTTGATCCATGCAAAATGCATTTGTCCCCATTCAAGAGCTTTTGAAATAAGCAATCCGATCCCTATCCCCATCATTGAAATGCTTAAGCCATCGATCATAAACTTCTTTCGGATGTCAGAGGGTTTCATGCCAACGGATTTTAGAATAGCGGTATCACGCTCTTTGACAAGAACGATCATAACCAAAGTAGAAATAATATTCACCATCGCCACTAAGGCAATGATCCCGAATGTGATGACAATGGGCGCTTTTTGTGTCTGCAACCACCTGAATAACATAATGTTACGCTCTCTCCATGTTACCGGGACATAGTGATAGGGACTGATCTGATTTATCCAATTTGAAATATCATCCGCCAGTAAAGGATCACTGAGCAACAACTGGTAACCACTGATAATGTTATCGCTACCGTTGACATCAGCGGCAAAACCCAGCGGTGCATAGGCATAATTGGCATCGAATTCTTTCATTCCGGTCGTAAAAATACCCGTAACGATCACCTCAAATGATCTTATGGGATTAAAAGGCGAAGGCACACCGTTAACAAAAAGAGCTGATACGGTATCCCCCACAGATACATCAAGATATTCTGCAGCACCATACCCCAAATAGATCCCTTTTACAGAATCTGCTTCCCGGAAATCAACACCGCCTGCAATATCTTTTTTGGACCGATGAAGCATCTCACGAAAATCCGCTTCATTCATACATTCAATGATCACACCTTCGGTTTCGTCACCATGTCTTAACATCGTTTCAAGGTTCACGAACGGCGCAAGTCGGGTAATATCTTCATTATCAAGAATTTGCGACACATATTCACCATCGTATTCAATGTTATCCTTGAAACTTTCAATGCGAATATGCGCTTCAAAACCCGTGACTTTCTCCACTAGGTTATTTTCAAAACCACGCAAAATACCCAATGTGACCGTCATAGCGATGGTCCCGATGATCAGTCCAATAATTGCCAAAATACGAATAACGGGCACAAACTGATCGGAGCGTTTGTGAAACAAGGTTCGTTCAGAAAGGTAGAATAAAAACTTTAACATTGATTTTTCGATTTAGATCGATGCTCTGGATCAATCTTATTGTTTATTAGTATTTTATCAGGCTATCGACTCATCGTTTTATCGACTCATCG
>CAZSGO010000050.1:0-3549 GCA_964606395.1 uncultured bacterium | reverse complement strand
TATCGACTCATCGTTTTATCGACTCATCGACTTATCGACTTATCAACTTATCAACTTATTTTTCAGATCTCATAGCCGGGAAGAGCAGCACATCTTTGATGCTTGTTTGTCCGGTAAAAAGCATGATCACCCGATCAAAACCGATACCGACACCACCGGTTGGCGGCATGCCCGTTTCGATAGCTTGAATAAAATCTTCATCAAAGGTCTGAGCTTCATCATCGCCTTCAACTCTCAAACGATCCTGGCCTTCAAGACGTTCGCGCTGATCCAGAGGATCATTTAATTCGGAAAACGCATTTGCGTATTCCGAAGAACAAATAAAGAGTTCAAATCTTTCAACAAATCGTTCATCGCCATGTCTGTCCGTCTTTGCCAAAGGTGAGATCGCTTTGGGATAATCGATAACAAAAGTCGGTTGTATAAGTTTTGGTTCAATAAACTCATCAAATAATTTATCAAGGAACTGACCGTAATTCCATTTGGGATCAAAATCCATTTTGTTCTTTTTGCACCAATCGGCAAAATCTTTTTCGGTGTATTCCGCAATATCGATCTTTAGATATTCATTAAAGAGTTCTGCCATGGGCTTACGTTCGAAGGGTTTTGAAAAATCGATCTTTTCTCCACGATATTCTACGACCATGCACCCCATGAGTTCGGCAATGGTTTTAAAATACTCTTCGACAAAATCCATCATGTAAAAATAGTCAACATATGCTTCATAGAACTCAATTGCGGTAAATTCGGGATTATGGCTTCTATCCATACCTTCATTTCTGAAATTACGGGAAAATTCATAAACCTTTTCAAAGCCACCGACGATCAGGCGTTTAAGATAGAGTTCATCGGCAATTCGCAAATAAAGATCTTGATCTAAACTGTTATGATGTGTAACAAAAGGACGTGCATTGGCACCACCGTAAAGGGGTTGCAAAACAGGGGTTTCCACTTCGAGATAACCCCGATCATCAAAGAATTTTCGCGTTGCCTTTGTGATCTCCGACCTTTTTACAAATGTATCTTTGACCTCAGGATTTACAATAAGATCAAGGTAACGTTTACGATAACGCAATTCTTTATCGGCAAAGGCATCATACACTACGCCATCTTTTTCTTTTACGATCGGTAAAGGTCGAATATTCTTGGTCAACAGCGTTAGGGACGTCGCCTTAACGGTTGTTTCCCCGGTCCTGGTTTTCATAACAACACCCACAACACCGATAATATCGCCAATATCCAGGATCTTGAACATATCGTAGCTTTCTTC
The DNA here is from genome assembly GCA_964606395.1 of uncultured bacterium. Classification (GTDB taxonomy): domain Bacteria; phylum Fidelibacterota; class Fidelibacteria; order Fidelibacterales; family Fidelibacteraceae; genus M50B103. Next base: position 2,279 of record CAZSGO010000050.1, on the reverse strand, counting down.
TCCAATATCATTTTTCGAGATATAAAGCTGAATACGACCTTCGGCATCCTGAATATGAGCAAAACTTGCTTTCCCCATACGGCGAATATTCATCAGGCGTCCGGCTACCGATACTGTTTTTTCTTCAAGTTCTTCATAATTATCCAAGATAGCCTGGCTTTTATGGCTCACGTCATAGGAATAAGGAAATGGGTCAATACCCATCTCTCTGATCTTTGCGATCTTTTCCTTGCGTTGTTCAAGAATATTTTCGAGTGTTGAGTGCGTTTCATTCAATGTCTGTTCGTTCATTTATGATCCTTTCAATATCTAAGTAATGTAATGGATTTTAAGACAAAATGAAATAAGATTGAGATGAATTAAGGTTATGGATCAAGCATTAAGAATATCATGTCATCACGGAAACCCGTCACAATGCCTCGGGACCGGAGTTTCCGTGATCTTACTTTTTTTCGTCATATCAGATAAAGAGTGATATGATTGTCCGGGATAACGGCGTTGTGGTGATTTACCTGAGTTCTTTTCACCGATATTCATGTGCGCAGGCGGGAAGATATTCAAAAACATTTTTTATTCAACTCTCAAGCTCTTTTTTTGTATATTGCACATTAAAACTAAACGGGACTATGAAGGGAAATCTTATGGAAAAAAAGAAATCAATGCTGGAAATAACTATTAAATCTGTTATTCTGGGTATACTGCTGTCAGTAATTCTTGCCGCTGCAAACGCCTATTTGGGTTTATTTGCAGGCATGACCGTCAGTGCTTCCATACCTGCCGCTATTATTTCGATGGGTGTTTTAAGACTTTTTCGTAAATCCAGTATTCTGGAAAATAATATCGTTCAAACAGCCGCTTCGGCCGGGGAATCATTGGCAGCCGGTGTGATCTTTACCATACCCGCTTTGGTCCTAATGGGATATTGGACCGACTTTGATTACATTGCTATTGCAGAGATGGCTGCCGTCGGCGGTATTATCGGCGTTATGTTTACTATTCCTTTACGCCGTGCATTGATCATCGAAGCAAAATTAACCTACCCCGAAGGTGTCGCGACCGCAGAAGTATTAAGAGCTGGTGATGAAGCCAAAGGCAGTAAAGAAGGCAGCAAACACCTGATGATGATCTTAAAGACCGCACTTGTCGGAGGTTTGTTGAAATTAATGCAACAAGGTTTCAGCATGTGGAATCAATCGGCTGAAGGTGCTTTCGGATTTAAAAATGCCCGTGGCGGCAAAACTATCTTTGGTTTCGGCGGCGATCTTTCCCCTGCCCTGTTGGGTGTGGGGTATATTATCGGATTAAATATTTCCATTCTCATGATAGCGGGAGGATTGCTTTCATGGATGGTGGTTCTGCCTATTTATTCTACCATCACCGGTCATGCCGGTCCGATCAGCATGGATGTAGCCAATACGATCTGGTCGACTCAGATCCGTTACCTTGGTGTCGGAGCCATGGTCGTGGGCGGATTATGGTCCATTGTAAAACTAATGCGTCCGCTGATCAACGGCATTAAAGCCAGTTTAAAAGCGCATAGTGATTCTAATAATGGCGTTGAAATGGCACGAACCGAACAAGATATTTCCATTAAATGGGTGATCGGCATTGTTGCGGTATCAACGATCCCATTATTTCTTTTATATTTGGATGTTCTGAAAAGTTTTGAGATCACACTCATTATGACAGCTGTCATGCTGGTCTTTGGCTTTCTTTTCTCAGCCGTTGCAGGATATATGGGCGGATTGGTCGGATCATCGAACAACCCGATCTCGGGTGTTACGATCGCGACTATTTTGTTCTCTTCCCTTCTTCTTCTTTTACTCATGGGGAAAGGAAGTCCCGAAGGCGCTGCAGGAGCTATCATTATCGGTGCGGTGGTATGTTGCGCCGCCTCGATCGCCGGTGATAATCTTCAGGACCTTAAAGCGGGATATCTTCTTGGGGCAACACCCTGGAAACAGCAGATCATGCAGATCGTCGGTACACTTGCCGCGGCACTGACATTGGGCATTACGCTTGATATCTTGCATTCGGCCTATGTGATCGGTTCCGAAACGCTTCCTGCGCCTCAGGCGACGCTCATGATGTCGGTCGCCCAAGGCGTATTTAACGGTGGATTACCATGGGATATGATCGCAATAGGCGCGGCTTTGGGAGCTGCGATCGTCATTGCCGATATCATCTTGGAAAAACGCGGTTCAACTTTCCGCATGCCTGTCCTCGCCGTAGCGGTTGGCCTGTACCTTCCGATCTCTTTATCGGTACCGGTATTTATT
>CAZSGO010000049.1:4907-9592 GCA_964606395.1 uncultured bacterium | reverse complement strand
CCGAACCCCACCACTGCATAGTCATCCTGAACAATGTCATGCTGTCCGTCAGCTGACGGATCAGTATTGTTTCGGGATCTCTTCGAGCACTGATTTCTCGGTAATATTCAAATACTGCAATCTTTCCTACATATGAAGATATTTCTTTTATAAGTTGATCTGAAGTTGTAGGTTTTAGTATCGAATTTAAGGTCAACAATCTGGGGGTTATCACACTGTGAATTGGAATGCATCTGGATACAGCTCAGGAATATTTTTTCTTTGGAGTCAAAATGAAATCATTAATTAAAACGCTATTGATCATTATGTTCGCGCATTTGATCTTCGCTCAAGTTGATGTCGAATGGGAAACGATCAATCCCGGGATCCCCGGAGTTAATGATATTGTCTGGGCATCAATTACGGATGATAACGGTAATTTGTATATCGGTGGCCAATTCACCGTAACGGGAGATACCAGCATAAAATACATTGCCAAATGGGATGGAAATCGGTGGTCATCCTTGGGTATGGGGACGGACCGCCCCGTTTACGCATTGGCTATTGACAGTTCCGGGAATCTATATGCCGGCGGATCGTTTACCATGGCCGGTGATGTTCCAGTGAACAATATAGCAAAATGGGACGGTGAAAGCTGGTCTGCAATGGGAGACGGAACGCCAAATTCGGTGTCTACTCTTGTTTTTGGTCCTGACGGAACGCTTTACGCAGGTGGACGGTTCGCCAGTGGCCTGGTCACAATAGCCAATACAGATCAGAGATCGGACGTTCAATCGGAAAGCGAAATAAATTTTATATCAAAATGGGATGGTCAAAATTGGACCGTCATAAGTACAGCGATCGATTACCCCGTTAATGCGCTTACAGTTGACGAAAATGGAATTCTGTATGCAGGAGGCGGTTTCACGATGATTGAAGATGATTCGGTAAGATTTCTTGCCCGTTGGGATGGTGAAAGTTGGTACCCGGTGGGCGGGTTGATGGGGGAAACCGTATACTCTCTTATTTGTGATAGTCTGGGGAACTTGCTCGTCGGAGGGGATTTTATTACGATCGGAGAGGATAGTATCATTAACATTGCTCGCTGGGATGGCGAACAATGGTCAGAAGTTGGGAATTGGCAGTCTAAATACAGCTCGTTCAGAACCCTTGCCCTCGGCTCCGATGGAATTTTATATGCGGGAGGCGCTTTCTATAGAAATGGAGAAACTTATTATAGACACATTGCCCGTTGGGATGGCACGGAATGGTCGGTTATGCAAAATGGGCTGTCCGGTTTTGTTTTTACTATTGCCTGCGACAATGCCGGCAATGCATATATTGGGGGATTGTTCAAACTAGCTGATAATAAAATACCCACAACCCATATAGCCAAATGGGATGGTGAATCTTGGTCAGCGCTGGGGGGTGGCTTGAATAGTGATATTAATGTTATCACAAAAAACCACGCAGGTGATCTGTATATTGGAGGGTTGTTTGTTTCTGTAGACGGACAAAATGCAAGGCATATAGCAAAATGGGACGGCAATAACTGGTTTTCCCTAAATAGCAATATGAATAATTCCGTCTCTTTCGAATCTGTCTTTACATTAGCCGTAGACAATGACGATAACCTTTATGTCGGTGGATATTTTACGACCATAGATGAAGATTCGGTAAATCATATTGCGAAATGGGATGGTACTAATTGGACGGATCTAAACGGTGGTATGAATAGAGAAGTTTATTCGACCGTCATTGATGACCAGGGTTATCTTTATGCCGGTGGTGCATTTACCATGGCTGGGAATGATTCGATCTGTGCCGTTGCTCGTTGGGATGGAAACAATTGGTCTGCTTTGGGTGAAGATATTTTGGACGGATATGTAAAGTGTCTATATTTGGACAATTCCGGTGACCTATATGCAGGAGGTGTTCTAAGTATCAACGGCAGTGCTGCACATTCAATTATAAAATGGGATGGAACAAGCTGGTCTCCCGTTGGAAATCGAACAGATTATCTGATCTATTCGATCACGGCTGATGATGATGGCAATATATATACCGGAGATTATGAAAATACTGTAAATAAATGGGATGGTACAAGTTGGACGGTATTGGGGGGTATATTTAACGAGAGCGTCCGATCAGTGGCATTTGACGAATACGGCCATCTTTTTGCAGGTGGAGATTTCACGGCAGTCGGCAACACAACGATAAGGCATTTGGCATACTGGGATGGACAAAAGTGGTGTGAAGTTGGTGAAGGTCTTGATGGTGACGTCAATTGTATCTTCTTTGACGGATCGTCACATATGTATCTTGGCGGTTCTTTTTTAAAGGCGGGTGGAAATCTGTCTCCGTATTTTGTCGGTGCGACTATTATTCAGACAGAGATAGAACATAGATCAATCCAACCGGATCAATACTCGCTGGAACAAAACTACCCCAATCCCTTCAATCCAAGTACAATGATCAACTATGAAATACGTGAAAATTCTTATGCCAAACTGGACGTTTATAATATAGCTGGCCAACTTGTGGAAACACTTGCTGATGGTTATCATCAAGCTGGGGCATACAAAGTTAGGTGGAACGCCGGCAATCTAAGCTCCGGTATTTATATCTATCGTTTAGAATACCTTGATAAGCATATTTCCAGGAAAATGCTACTGATCAAATGATCACTTCCTCTCAATCTTAAACCTGAACGTACAAAGTGTTCTATAAGACAGGCGCCTGCCCTTCGTAGCCCCGACCCTTCGGGGCGCAGGAGGGTTGGCCCCGCTTTACAAAATCCGCTAAACGCGGATTTTTGTTTTTCCTATGGAAAAACTTGAGGGGGAGATCCGCCTTCGCTAAAGCTTCGGCGGACAAGGGAGGGGGAGAAGAGGTGAGGTGGTGCGATGACCTTCCGGCTGGTGCCGTGAAACGGACTGCCGGATGGTCGGGAGCGATTGGGAAGTGTGGGAGTACGGAGTAGGGAGTGTAGGAGAAATAGGGAGAAGAACTTCGATATTCGAAATTTACTTCGATTGCTTCCACCTTCACCAAGGTTACGGTGGACGGGCTCTTGTTCGAATGCCTGCCCTTCCGAAGGCCAACTGCGCCGAAGTAGCTTCGGCTACGAAGGCCGTGCCTTGGCGAAGGAGGGTTCGGTGTTCGTTATTCAAGGGTGTGTAGGGGAGAGATATATCTGTCCCGAATTCATCATCCATAATTCATCATCCATAACCCATCATAAAGAATCCCTTGCTATTCTCAAAATATAATCTTACAATATTATATACATTTTAACACTACACAGGACGGCAGAAGAGACACACCATGATCAAGAAACTGATTTTCGCACTCTTATTGATTACATGCATTTATGCCCAAACCGCTGTAGCACCTGCTGAAGGGGACGGGTCGGAATCAAATCCCTATCATATTGCAACATTGGAAAATCTATACTGGATAGTAGCAGATACTGTTAATTGGGATAAGCATTATATCCAAACTGAAGACATTAATGCATATGATACAAGAAATTGGTTAGATTCTACTTGGTCTGGCTATGAAGATTATTATTTTTACGATTACGGTTGGAAGGGAATTGGTAATTTAGAGATTCCATTTACCGGGAGTTATGATGGCGGGTATTATTCAATATCTAATCTTTATTATTATACAGATGAACCTATGAGAGGAAGGCAATATGCCGGTTTATTTGGAGTAGTAAAAAAAGCAGATATAAAAAATGTTCAGGTTGTTAACGCTGATATTAGAATTTATTCGCGTAGCGGACTTCTTGTCGGTTTGTTAGATTCTTCAAATGTTATTAACTGTAGTTGTACAGGGAAAATTGGAGGAATGGAATATATTGGTGGACTGATCGGTCTTGCAAGTAGTTCAAATATTCAATGTTGTTATACAAGTGCTCAAGTAGATATTTATGATAATCACGGGGGAGGCATTGCCGCTAGTATAGTAAATAGTACAATTGAGAATTGTTATAGTAAATCATCAGTCATCGGAATGAATACTGGTATAAGTCCGATAGCCGAAGTTAAAGTGAATTCAATAATTCGTAATTTTTATTGTACGAGCCCAGCTTATACTGACCTTGGGTGGCAATTATTTGGGGTGCAAGAAGTAGATTGTTTTTGGCAGAAACCTGAACCTTGGCCTGATCTCTTCTCTTATAATCCAAATGCACAAATGAGAACGTTAACGGAAATGAAAACCCCATGGACCTATCTTAATGCCGGCTGGGATTTTGTCATAGAAACCGAAAACGGAACTGAAGATATTTGGGATATTGATACGAGCGGTGTGATCAATGGGGGGTATCCCTTTTTGTACTGGGAGCACCCTGAAACGACATATTTTACATCAATTGATGATATTAAGATACCTGATGTTTATAAACTGTATCAAAACTACCCCAACCCTTTCAACCCTATAACAACCATCAGCTATCAGCTGCCGGCTAGTAGCAATGTAGAGTTGGCGGTCTATGATATTTCCGGTCGTAAAATAAACCAATGGTCATATATAAACCAAGCTGCAGGCACCTACGAGATCACATGGAACGGCAAAGACCAACATGGTAATCCGGTTCCCAGCGGCGTGTATATTTATCGCATGTTGGCGGGAGATTTTGTTGAGAGCAAGAAGATGGTACTGCTGAAATAGTGACTGGTGACTGGTGACTGGTAACT
>CAZSGO010000049.1:0-4807 GCA_964606395.1 uncultured bacterium | reverse complement strand
TGGTGAATAGTAACTGGTGAATAGTAACTGGTGAATAGTAACTGGTGAATAGTAACTGGTGATCACTCACACCCCTCACTCCATACCCTATACGCCCCAACCCAATAAGTGGTTTACTTTATCACATTATTTTATTATTATTTTACGCACAATTTATCTAATGCAATTTTTAAAGATTGAGGTTTATGATCACCGATTTCAAATCCACATACGGACCATGGGCACTTGTTGCAGGCGCTTCCGAAGGATTGGGCGCGGCGTATGCCGAGGCGCTGGCAAAGCGCGGACTCGATCTCATTCTCATCGCCCGCCGACAGGAAAAATTGGATGCATTAGCGGAAAATCTCATTAAAAAATATTCAATCAAGGTAAAATGCCTGGCGTTGGATCTGACCGATATTGCTAAGGTAAAAGATACTCTTGCTCAAGTTAATCTGCCGATCGGACTGCTGGTCTATAATGCCGCCTATGCACCTATTGGTGAGTTTGAGTCGATCGCTGCCGATGATCTGGCAAAAGTTGTGGATGTGAATATCAAGGCGCCCCTGTTGCTGAGTAAATTCGTTTCAAAGCAAATGATCGAAAGAAAACGGGGTGGTATTATTCTGATGTCCTCGCTGGCCGGGTCGCAAGGAAGTCCCAAGATCGCGACCTATGCCGCATCAAAAGCGTTCAATGCCATTCTTGCCGAAGGACTCTGGGGCGAGCTGAAGGAGCATGGTGTGGATGTGTTGGCTTCCATTGCCGGAGCGATCGTTACACCGGGATATCAACAGGCACAAAGTGCAAAAAAAGCGCCCGGGACCTTAACCCCGGATCAAGTCGCCGAAAAGACATTGAAAGCCTTGGGAAAGAAAGCGACGGTCATTCCGGGATTTACCAATAAAATGGCCCGTTTTTTTATGGGACGCTTGATCCCGCGCAAATGGGCAATATCGATCATGAAACAAAACACAGAGAGCCTATCATGACAACAACACACATTCTTGGATTTTTTACTCCCTGGATCATTTATGCCGTGATCACCTTGCTGCATCTTGTTCTACCGGGGAAGTGGATAAAAGGTTATGTTAAAGACGAAAAAACCGGTGAGGTTTTAAATTATCGTCTCAATGGATTACTTGTACTGATCGTCAGCATTATTCTGTGGTTTGTTCTGGGGTATCTCGGATGGGTCCCATACGATTGGCTTTACACGGTCAGGTGGACCGGCCTGGCAGGGGCATTGACAATGGGGTTGATCTTTTCCCTGACTATTGTTCTAACACAAGGTTCGACCGGAAAATCACTTTTTGCGGACCTGTATCTGGGCCGATTGAAGAATCCTCAGTTGTTCAAAGGCCGTATCGATGCTAAAATGTGGCTGTACCTTATCGGAGCCGTTATGCTACAGTTGAACGTACTGAGTTTTGCCGCTCATCATTATTTTTCAGCAGACGTTCCGAATCCGGGCGTTTTTCTCTGTGCAGCTTTATTGACCTATTTTATTTGGGATTATTTGACCTTTGAGCGGGTCCATTTATATACCTATGATTTTATTGCAGAGCGGGTCGGACTGAAACTGGGTTTCGGCTGTCTGACCTTTTATCCCTATTTCTATGCGATCGCGTTGTGGGCAACGGTAGATCTGCCAAATCCGGGGTTGTCGACGTGGCTGTACGTAGTTTTCGGACTTGTTTTCCTCACTGGCTGGATGCTGGCACGCGGGGCCAATATGCAAAAATATACCTTTAAAACACAGCCGGATAAAACATTTCTCGGGATCACTCCCGGAACCTTATCGGATGGCGAAAAGACTATCCTAATTAACGGATGGTGGGGTTTTAGCCGCCACATAAATTATTTGGGTGAGGTCCTGATGGGCGTGGGTATCGCGCTGGCTGCAGGGCATCCCGATGTTCTGTGGGTGTGGTTATATCCTTTGTATTACGTTGCGCTTCTTTTTCCCCGTCAGCATGCCGACGATAAGATCTGTCACGCAAAATATGGCAGTTTATGGGAAGATTATATGAAAAAGGTTAAGCATAGGATCATTCCGTTCATCTATTGACCTTGTAATTTCATAAAAAAATATCGCTATTGCCTCAGGATACTGAGCAAATTTGCTTTCATTAACAAATAAAAGAGCATTTCCTGAACTTCAAACATGCGAATTATTCCCATTACTTATTGATTTTTTCATAATATAACTTTACATTTTTACAAATATAGGAACATTACTTAATATGGGTTGTTTGCTACATGTTTAAATATAATTTTGTTAAGCAAAGGATACTTTCATTTAGGAGTAAATCATGAAACGGTTTTTTTCGACTATTATTTTAATGTTATTTTGTACTGCAATGACCTTTGCACAAACTGCAACACTGCCTGCCGTCGGAGACGGCTCTACAGACACACCCTATCACATCGCATCTTTAGAAAATTTATACTGGATTTCGGCAGATAGTACCAGATGGGATAAACATTATATTCAGACCGTGGACATTGATGCCGCCCCTACAAGTGAGTGGTTCGATGGTATGGGCTGGGATCCGATCGGACATGCCTGGGATTCATGGTTTACAGGTTCCTATGATGGACAGGGTTATGCCATTACAGAGCTATATATTAAACGCGATTCAAGCGAAAATGTCGGATTATTTGGCTTTACCCGACAGGCGGAGATCAAAGACCTGAATCTGATCAATGCAAGTATCGCCGGCAAAAGGCTTGTTGGAGTACTAATTGGATATTGTAATCAATCTACGGTCACAAACTGTAGCAGTTCCGGGTCGACCTATGGGCAAAGCTATATCGGAGGATTGATCGGATATTCATATACCTCCACAATAAATAGGTGCTGCAGCGCCGGTGCGGTTATTGGGACACAATCTTGTAATGGTGGATTGATAGGAGGCAGCGTTAGCTCTGCCAATGTAAATAATTGTTATAGTAGCACATCGGCAACCGGTTCTAGCGAGATCGGCGGCCTTGTAGGCTTAAACTCATCTTCCACAATTTCCAATAGTTATAGTGTGGGTCATGTAAGCGGAAATTATTCCATTGGCGGGTTGGTTGGAGAGTCAACCGGCTCCACCGTAAACAGCTTTTGGGATAAAGTTACCTCCGGAAAATCATCTTCCTCCGGTGGTACAGGCTTAATGACAGATGAAATGAAGACCCTAGAAACTTTTACAAATGCAGGATGGGATTTTACGGAAACTTGGGGTATGAATAGCATTAGAAATAATGGTTATCCTTTTTTACAATGGCAAACATTTCCCGGTGTATATGTAATCTCAATTGATGAAATAGGGACAGATTCAGCTCTTGTCCGTTATTATATTGACCCACCTGTTGACAGGAGTTATGTTTGCTGGAGCACATTGGGTTCACCAACAGCAGAAGACTTTATCGGCAACGATTATACTGTAGATAGCAATAACGTCTGGACTGCCGTTATGACGGGATTATCGCGGAATACACTGTATTATGTCCGGGCTTTTATCGTAGGTCCTTCGGGTATTTCGTACAGTAATTTAGTTAATTTTTCCACTAAAACTTTCTCTGAGACCGGATCAGAGGATGATCCATATAGAATTTCGAGTCTGGATCAACTGGAGTGGATGTCACAACATAGTACTTGTTGGGATAAGCATTTTATTCAAACGGAGGATATTAATGCTGCAGCCACATCTACCTGGGATGATGGGGCCGGCTGGCTGCCTATAGGAGCCTATTTGCCTAAAAGATTCACAGGGTCTTATGATGGGCAAGGACATATTATTGATAGTCTTTTTATTAATAGACCCGGAATGAAAAGTGTTGGTTTATTCGGATGTACCGATGCAGTGGATATAAAAAATCTTGGTTTGACAAATGTGAATATTACCGGAGATCATGATGTGGGCGGGCTAGTCGGGATTTCCCTCGACTCAAGATATACCGGTTCAAAATTCAGCAATTGTTATTGCGAAGGAGCTATAACAGGCAACAGGTTCATTGGCATGCTTGTAGGGAATAATGGCGCTACCTTAGTTGATTGTTATACATCCGGAACAGCCAGAGGAGTTTATTTTGGTGATAATGTTGGCGGGCTTACCGGAGCTAATTGGGGCACTATCTTAAGGTGCCACACGAACGTAACGATAAGAAGCACTGCATGGAGTCTTGGCGGTATATCCGGGAGCAATTCGGGTACGATTTCTTATTGCTATAGTTTGGGCGCAGTGAATGGGGGAGGCTCCGCCGGCGGAATTGCCGGAGCAAACTGGTCCGAAATAAACAATAGCTATAGCCGAGGTCCTGTAAGCGGTACTTTTGAAGTAGGGGGCATGGTGGGTGTTGATAACTATGGTCTTGTCGTTAACTGCTACAGTACCGGGTTGGTAAATGGTGCCGGGCGGGATATTGGCGGATGTGTCGGTATAACATATTCTGAAAGTACAAGACGTTCTATTATTAAAAATTGTTTTTGGGATATGGAAACATCACAACAATCAACATCAATAGCGGGCATAGGAAGAACGAGTGCGGAAATGAAATCTGCAGCAAATTATATTGATGCCGATTGGGATTTTTATTCCATTTGGGATATTTCAGAAACAAAGAATGACGGTTATCCACACCTTTTTTGGGAATCGCCAATACCAAGGATCAACATAAAAACAAAAACAGATCTATCCGATGTTGCGGTTAATATTAATTACGAGATGTTCTATCTGGGGGATCCTCATCCCACTCAACACGGTCTATGTTGGAATACCACGGGAGATCCAAGTGTTACGGACAGTAAGATAGAATTAGGCCCGGCTGATGCACGCGG
>CAZSGO010000048.1:0-9596 GCA_964606395.1 uncultured bacterium | reverse complement strand
TGGCTATTTTCCATGCTCATGGCGGTGATGATACTCAATATTTGACCGGATATCCGCCCGCAGGAAATGCCAAAGAGAATATAGAAGCCGTAAAACGTTTTGTGCGCAGTAAACTGCGGACTGCAAAACGTCGTGGCAATTTGGAAGAAGCAAAAGAATATTACATAACCAACTATGACATCCCCGAACATTGGGTTGATGATGTATTTGATCCGGAAACCATTCTGGAAGATTCACTTTATGAAGCAAAGATCGATCTTTGGTCAGATGATGTCCGAAACATGAAAACACAAGCGGATGTCTTCATCTTTGACGAATGTTACAATGGTCAGTTCTATGCAGATAATTATATTTCCGGGACTCACCTTTTCGGCGATGGTGATGTATTGGCCGGTGTCGCAAATACGGTGAATGTCCTTCAGGATATATGGGCAAATGAATTGTTTGGCATGATGAAATACGGTGTTCCGATCGGAGAATGGCACCTTACAAGAAATTATATCGAATCTCACATTATCGGCGATCCGACCTTCCATTTTGCGGAAAATAATTCCAAGGCCACTTCCGCTTCTTATAAAAAGCTTTTAAAATCAAAAGAAGCCACCTTGCGTACCTTGGGTGTATATAAGATGTATAAAGAGCTCGGTTTAAAAGCTGAAGCAAAACTTATTGAAATTTACACACAAGACCCATCGGCAAATGTCAGATTGGAAGCATTGAAATCACTGGCCAACTTGCGCACCCCCGCTTTTCGCAAATTATTGGAAACCAGCATCTATGATCCCAGTGAATTGATCCGACGTATCAGCGCCAATTGGATGGGACATATCGGTGACAAAGGTTATATTCCCGTTTTGGCAAATCGCCGGGCAAAAGACATTTCAGAACGTGTTTCATTCTCCGCCAAATCTTCGTTGGAGATCCTCTTCGCACATCCCTGTGCGGATGACTTCCTTGCAGAGATCGCCGAGACAAACGGATTGGACACTGCCAAGATCAATTATCAATACCGCCGTTCACAAAGCTGGCTAAACGATGAGATCCTTCCGACGATCACCGATACCGCTTTAACGGCAAAGAAAAGAATGTCCAAGGTCCGTACTTTCCGCAATTACAATTTTACTCCGGGAGTTAAAACCCTGATCGAGATCGCTCAAAATGAAAATGATGATCCGGTCGTTCGTGTAGGCTGTATTGAAGCACTGGGTTGGTTTAGTATGAACCCGAACTATAAAGAGCTGATCAGTGAATTACAGTCTATAAGCAATTCAGATATCCCCGAGGTCAAAGCGGAGGCGATCAAAAGCATAAAAAGACTTGAAGCAGGACCGAACCAGGTGATCACACCGTAATAAAACAAATGTAGGGGCTGGACATGTCCAGCCCGTTCAATCGGGGCTCGCATGCGAGCCCCTTTTTGTTTTGTCGGATTTCGTCTTACAATCTACTTTTAGCAGTTTAAATGCACTCTCTTCAATTCCACGCACGCCCACGCTGTCCTTTGCGTCTATACTTGTCCATGTAATACTCAGATATTTCCTATTGCAAATAAAAACTTAGTTCGTTAGTTTAAAACATAAAAGCGATATAATAATTCCGTGTTTAATTGCTGGAATACGAGAAACAATTACTATAAGTATAGACCCGTGCTTTATCTGATTTTAAAAAGGAAAATATGCCCATGATAGTATTAAAAATTCTTTTAATAATTTTAATTATGTTCATTGCCCTATCCGGTACTATTTACTTTAGATCTGTAAATTACCCTACATATTCTCTCAAGCACGAAAAGCCAGATGCTGAAAAACCGAAGACTCAAGATGATCTTGATAAATTGGCAAAAGATCTTGTGGGTCAAATGACTTTAAGTGAAAAAATCGATCAAATGGTTGGAGAAAAGAGGTGGTCCTCCTTATCTAAAATGGGGATAAATTTTTTAATTAAAAACCGCTTTCCCCATATATATGTTGGGCGAAATGAACGCTTAGCTATTCCCCCCTGGGTGCTTTCAGATGGTCCAAGAGGTGCCCGTGTGATGGATAAAGCGATCAACGGAGTCACAACTTTTCCGGTCGCAATGGCAAGAGGATCAAGCTGGGATGTGGATCTTGAAAGAAAAATAAATGAGGTCATTGCCATTGAAATGAGAGCAAACCACACCAACTATGCTGCGACACCCTGCATCAATCTTTTAAGACATCCTCGTTGGGGCCGGGCACAGGAAACCTATGGAGAAGATCCCTGGTTGTTGGGTAAAATGGGAGTAGCCGCAGTTCAAGCTATTCAAAGCCACAATGTTATGGCATGTCCCAAGCATTTTGCTTTAAACAGCATCGAAAATTCACGATGGGTGGTTAATGTTGATATTGATGAAAGAACACTAAGAGAAGTCTACTTGCCTCATTTTAAGAAAGTCATTCAAGAAGGAAAAACAGCCTCCATCATGAGTGCTTATAATTTCATTAGAGGTCAACAATGTGGTGCCAATAAAGAACTTTTAACCGATATACTTAGGAATGAATGGGGTTTTAAAGGATTTGTTAGTACAGATTGGAATTTTGGACTGTATGATGGAATTGGAGGGATCAAAGCCGGACTGGATGTGGAAATGCCTTCACAGAAACAATATGCATATAAAATAATCAAAAATGGCATAGCTTCCGGTGAGATCACAGAAAAGGATATTGATAAGATCGTTACGAGGATATTACGCACACGTTTGGCCTATGCTTTTGCAGAAGATAAAATGGATTACGATCACGATTTGATCACATGCGCTTCACATATCAAGCTGGCAAGAGAAGCCGCTGAAAAGAGTATGGTTTTACTAAAAAATGATGGTGTGCTGCCCTTCAAGCAGTCTCCCAACAAAAAAATTGCCGTTATTGGTCGTCTGGCTGATCTGCCCAATACCGGCGATCGCGGAAGCAGTAATTGTACCCCTCCTTATGTGGTCACCCCCTATCAAGGAATTAAGTCCTTGAACGAAACCCTTGGCAACGAGGTTATGTTAAATGATGGCTCAAATCTTGAGGATGCAAGGAGATTGGCACAAGAAGCTGACGAGGTCATTTTGGTGGTTGGATATACCTACGAGGACGAAGGGGAATATTTTATTCTTTCAAGGAATAAAATGTTGAGATCTGCCAAAGCAAAAAAACTGATCGGAAAAAAAGGAATGGGAGGAGATCGGTCCTCCCTTAAATTGCTTCCCGAAGATGAAGCTCTCATTGAAGCACTTGCACCGCTCAATAAAAATACCGTTGTGACCTATGTGGGAGGAAGTGCTATAGATATGAATCAATGGGAAGAAAAAGTACCTGCCATCTTATTCGCATGGTATGCGGGGTTGGAAGGAGGTAATGCTTTAGCAAATATTCTTTATGGAAATGCCAACCCCAGTGGAAAATTACCCTTCAGTATTGCCGTCAATGAAGAAGATTACCCCTGTTTCAATCCGTATACCGATAATATCACATACGAATACTATCACGGATATACATTATTTGAAAAGGAAAATATCCCTGTAGCCTATCATTTCGGTTTTGGATTAAGCTATACGACGTTTAATTATTCCAACTTGTTAATAGCTAATGCTAAGCTCACCGGAAATGACACAATTGACATATCAGTTGATATAAAAAACACGGGGCCCGTTTCCGGTGAAGAAGTAACTCAATTATACATCGGGTTTAAGAATTCCAACATAGACAGACCCGTCAAATTATTGAGGGGGTTTCATAAAATTCATTTTAAGCCCAGCGAACAAAAAACCGTTAAATTTTCACTACCCGTTAAGGAAATAAGTTTCTATAACCCGGAAACCCGGCAATGGGAAATTGAAAAAATGGAATATGAGATATTCCTGGGGAGTTCATCCAAAAAAGAAGATCTTTTAACGAATACTTTTCAAGTTCGCTGATTTGAAATTAAAATAAAGGAAAAAGGCTCGATCACTCGAGCCTTTATCTTATTATCTGTTTATTTATCCTGTAATCCTGTCAGGAAACAATCAGGGATATCCTGTTATCCTGTCAAAAGTATCCAGTCATTATTCGACCAGCCAGCAGGCCTTCATTGCCCTACTTCGCTAAAGCTTCGTCGGGCAGGCATTTCGGCACCAGCTGGCAGGTCTTACTTTTCTTCCATAAACGGATATTCATATTCCTTCGGCGGATTAAAATTCTCTTTCACCGTCCGTACCGACACCCAACGCATGAGATTGATAGATGAACCGGCTTTATCGTTCGTACCGCTGGCTCTGGCGCCGCCAAAGGGCTGTTGGCCAACCACAGCACCCGTGGGTTTATCATTGATATAGAAGTTACCTGCTGCATTCACCAGCTTATCTTTGGCAACCAGTACGGCAGCTCTGTCTTGTGCAAAAACCGCACCCGTTAGTGCATAGGGGCTGGTTTGGTCACACAGTTCAAGCGTTTGTTCAAACTCATCGGCTTTGTAAACATAGATCGTAAGCACGGGACCGAAGATCTCTTCTTCCATTGTTTTGAATTTTGGATCTGTGGTAACAATGGTCGTGGGTTCAATAAAATAACCTTTCGACTTATCGTATCCGCCACCGGTAATGATCTCGGCATCTTTACTTGCTTTGGCATAATCGATATATCCCGCTATTTTGTCGAATGCGCTTTCATCGATAACAGCCGTCATAAAATTCGAAAAATCCAAGGGAGTGCCCACTTTGATCGTTTTGACCATGGCTACATATTTTTCTTTTACTTCTTCCCAAATATTATCGGGCATATAAACACGCGATGCAGCCGAGCATTTTTGTCCCTGAAACTCAAAAGCTCCACGAAGCATGGCAACGACAAGTGGATCCACATCGGCTGATTTATGAGCAAAGATAAAATCCTTACCGCCCGTTTCTCCAACGATGCGCGGATAGCTCTTATAGTTGTGGATATTCTCTCCGATCGTCTTCCATACATGCTGAAAAACACCGGTAGAACCGGTAAAATGGATCCCTGCAAAATCGGGGTGCTTCAATACAATATCACCGATCTGCTGACCACTGCCGGGCAAGAAGTTTATTACGCCATCAGGCAATCCGGCTTCTTTAAAAAGTTTCATCAAATAGTAAGCGGAGTACATTTGGGTCCGTGAAGGTTTCCATACAACCGTGTTCCCCATAATGGCGGGAGCCGTTGGCAAGTTACCGGCAATGGACGTAAAATTGAATGGTGTTAAAGCAAACACAAATCCTTCCAGCGCGCGATATTCCAATTGGTTCCATGTTCCCGTGGGACTATAGTCGGGTTGATTTTTATAGATCTCAGACATATAAAAGGTGTTAAAGTTGAAAAAGTCTATCAATTCGCATGCCGCATCGATCTCAGCTTGATAGATCGTTTTACTTTGCCCCAACATCGTAGAAGCATTTAATAGGTCTCCATAAGGTTTTGCAAGCAATACGGCCATTTTTTTAAAAATGGCGGCGCGGGCTTCGGCCGGCATGGAGGCCCATGCTTCTCTGGCTTCCAGAGCGGCATCTATGGCCATATGGATCTCTTTCTCGCCCGCAATGTGATAGGTACCCAATACATGTTGATGATCATGGGGACAAACTATCTTGGCTGTTTTTCCTGTATATATCTCTTTTCCCCCGATAATAACCGGGATCTCTATCTGTTTATCCAGCAATTCATTTAATAGCTGTTTTACGCTTGCTCGTTCCGGTGTACCGGGTGCATAGGTCAGCACACGTTCATTTTCCGCATGCGGGATCTTATAAAGAGCATTGATCATGGTTTATCTCCTGACAGTTATGTAATATGTAATTAGTAAACAACAGCATGAGTTTAGAAAATTATTAGACAAAATTCAAGAAAATTGGGTATAAAAAGCACAAATTTTGACAATTTGTCAAAACTCATGCTTTCAAATGTATAAAAAAGGGGGTTAGCTTAGTCGCTTTTAACGATCGATCTTAAAACAAGTTTGTAATAATGGTCGCCTTGTTTTTTGATCCACTCATAGGCTTGTTTTACTGTGCCGACAGTATTGGGGACAAATTCGTGAAAGATGATCTCAAGGATCTTACTGTCCAATAGATTTTGTGTTAAAGAATTGATCATGTAAAGAATAATATTTCCATCGTCTTGTTGAAAAGCCGTAGCTTGTCTTACCTGCACTTCGTTTCCTTTCGAATTCCAGCGGTAGTCATGGTAATACATATCGTCTTTATCATAGCTCATTTTTTTAGTCTCCGGCTCAAATGGGTTAAGAGAAAACCCCGCTTTGGGCGAGCGGGGTTACGGGGTAAGGAAGGGATTATGAAGTGTTAATTGATTTCAATTTTTCTTGGTTTGGCAAGCTCGGTCTTGGGTATCTCTACCGTAAGTACGCCTTCATTCCATGTGCCTTTGATCTTGTCTACATCGACGTTGCCGGGCAGCTTGAATGAGCGGGAGAATTTCCCATAGCGGATCTCATTGAGATAGTAAGCCGATTCTTTCTTTCGCTCTGCAGATTTCTTTTCACCGGAGATGGTAATAATGTTCTCCTTGACCGAGATATCAATATCTTTTTTCGTCAACCCGGGTACTTCAATGTTCAAAGTGAATTCATTTTCACTTTCTTCAACTTCCATGCGGGGGCTCCAGTCGACCGGTTCATAGTTATCGGTATCGAAAAAGTTACCTCCGAAGAAATCGTCAAAGAGGTTGTTGTAGTAGCGATTTACGCTTGGGGTCGGATAATTTCTTTTTACCAGCATCATTTTATGTCTCCTTTCGCTCAGCTCTTCGACTGAGTCTCTTTTATTTTATTCTTTCCCGGCTCTATCTCTCTCTACCGGGCTTTCATTTCAATGTTCACCCTATATCATGCCAAAACCATGCCAAAACCTAATCTGTGCCAAAATATCGGTCATTTTGACAGACCGCCTCTTTACAAGTCATTATCGTATGACATATTGACATTTTATGGTGTTTTTTGGCGTAATAAACGCTAAACGGTTTGATAATCAACTCATAGTTACAAGTCATATTGAATATTCTTCCGACTTCTATCTCTTCTCCCCCTCTCCCCTTCTCGCGTCTCACGATTCACGCCTGTCCTCCGACCTGTGCACCGTAGCTTGTAAAGCGAAGGTGTAAGCTTCAGCGTTGGAGGATCTTGCGTCTTTCATCTTGCTTAAGGCATTCCCAATATGTAAATTACCTGATGTTTTTAGATTGAGTAATATAAATTAAAGGAGCATATTGTGGCCTCAACAGCTGATTTCAGACCGGGTATGATCATTGTATATAATGGCGAATTATTTAAGATCATCTCATACCAACATAGCAAAATGGGACGCGCCGGTGCCGTTGTTCGTACCAAATTAAAAAATCTTTTAAACGGAAAAGTTCTGGAGAACACTTTCCGTTCGGGAGAAAAAGTTGACGAAGCTCGTGTAGAAGCTAGCGTTTTACAATACTTATACAATGATGGTGATAATTATTATATGATGGATCCTGAAACCTTTGAACAGATTCCCATTTCAGCGGAAATTATCGGTGATGATCATCATTTCATGTTGGAAAACGATGAAATTAAAGTACTGATGTATCAGGACAAACCCATTTCCATTGAATTACCTACTGCTGTCGTTTTAGAAGTAACATATACGGAACCGGGTGAACGCGGCGATACGGCAAAGACCAATGTCAAGAAACCTGCGAAGGTTCAAACGGGATTGGAAGTACCGGTACCGCTTTTCATTAATGAGGGCGATAAGATCAAGATTGATACACGTGACGGTTCCTATTTGGAACGTGTTAAAAAATAAGATCCAAACCTGCCCTGCGTAGCTTTAGCGAAGCGGGGAGACAAAAACCAAGAACCAAGTAAGGGATAAAAAATGAATATTCCAAAAGAACTCAAGTATACCGAATCTCATGAATGGGTACGCCTTGAAGGTGATGTTGCGATCATAGGGATCAGCGACTATGCTCAAAGTGAATTGGGTGATATTGTATTTGTTGAATTGCCCGAAGTTGGCGACGCAGCCGATAAGAATGAAGCCTGTGGAACCATTGAAGCGGTGAAAACCGTTTCCGATTTTAATTCACCCGTTAGCGGTGAGATCATTGAAGTCAATCAAGCACTCGAAGATGAACCTACCCTTGTCAATACAGACTGCTATGAAGGCGGTTGGATCATCAAGGTCAAAGTTGATGATGCGTCTGAACTTGATGACTTAATGGATGCCGCTGCTTACGAAGAGTTCGTCGGCTAAAATATTTTTTCAACGTGACTAACGCGAGGTCTGCGATGCCATACTTGCCCCACGGTAATGATGATATCAAACAGATGCTGAAAAAGATCGGTGTGGACCGCTTTGAAGATCTGCTTAAGAATATTCCCGAAATTTTAAAAGGTAATGTATCCCTGGATCTACCCGGAGCACTGTCCGAACTGGAGATCCAGCAAGAGATGCATGCCCTTCTTGCCCGCAATACCGCCTGCCACCAAACGATTTCTTTTCTCGGTGCCGGCGCCTATGATCATTTCATTCCTCAGGTCGTCGATTTTATTACATCAAGACCGGAGTTCTCAACAGCCTATACCCCCTATCAGGCAGAAGTCTCCCAAGGCACATTACAGGCTATGTATGAATTCCAGTCACTGATCTGCGAACTTACGGGCATGGATGTATCCAACGCATCCATGTATGATGCGGCTACAGCTATGACAGAAGCTATCCTGATGGCAATAAATGTCAAGCGGAAGAAAAAAGATATCCTTATATCATCAGCTGTTCATCCTTTGTACCGCATGACCCTCGAAACCTATGCAAACTCATGGGACATTAATATTATTCAATGTCCTCTAAAAAATGACCTTACCGATCTTGCTGCACTTGAAGAACTCATAACGGATAATACCGCCGCGGTTGTCGTTCAAAGCCCAAACTTTTTTGGATGCATAGAAAATACGACATCATTATCTCAAGCTGCTCATGATCATGATGCTCTTTTTATCCAGGGTGTTGACCCCATTTCTTTGGCCATTCTTAAAACCCCGGGTGATGCAGATGCCGATATCGCTTTTGGCGAAGGACAGGCTCTTGGTAACCACCTGAACTTTGGCGGTCCGTATCTTGGACTTTTTACCGCCAAACAAGAATATGTACGTAAAATGCCGGGACGCATTGCCGGCATGACAGAAGATATAGATGGCAATCGTGGATATGTATTGACCCTTCAAACTCGCGAACAACATATACGTCGCGAAAAAGCCACCTCCAACATCTGCTCCAATGAAGCTTTATGTGCTTTGGCAGCTACGGTCTATCTTGCCCTTATGGGTAAAAGCGGACTAAAGAAGGTTGCTGAACTTTGCGTTCAAAAAGCACATTATCTGCAAGAAAAGATATGCGAATTAGCGGGATACGCTAGCGCAAGCAGCGCTCCATTCTTTAAAGAATTCGTGATCGAAACACCACTTCCAGCCAAAGAGATCATTCAAAAGGCAGTGGAAAATTCCATTTATGCCGGAATTGACCTTGGAACTTATTTCCCTGAGCGCAAAAATCAGCTTTTGATAGCGGTTACGGAAAAACGGACCAAAGAAGAGTTGGATAAGTT
>CAZSGO010000047.1:0-9627 GCA_964606395.1 uncultured bacterium | reverse complement strand
AAGGAACCGGAAAAGTATTGGAGAATATCGAAAATTACCTTGATATTTTGTTGTAGATGCTGAGCAAACTTTATGACTTTATAATTAAAAAACACCTTGAGATATTGACCGTTATTTTTGTCGGCATATCTATCATTCTCTTATCCCAAACAGAAAATCATATTGTCCTGCGGGTCCAAACGGGCTGGCAGGATGTTTCATTGTTCCTGAAAAAACCAGCCGCCGAACAACAACGCAAGAAAAAGGTCATAGAAGAGAACAAGCAATTACGCATGGATGTTTTTAGACTGAACCAGGAAGTAGCCCGCTTGCAAAATCTTGATACCGAAAATGAGCGTTTGCGGGAAATGATAGGCTTTCGCGATACTTCGGAATATGATTTATTGCCCGCACTTATCGTCTATAAGGGTTATAAGAACAGATCCAGCGTGGTCACGATAGATAAAGGCCGGAATGAGGGTATTTTAGCCAATGATGTTATAGTAGATAAAGAAGGCCTTGTTGGCCGAATCCTTTCATCGGGGAATAGAACCAGTATTGCCAGTATGATCATTGAACCCGATGTGCGGGTCAGCGTGAGAATTAATCCTTCAAGAGTGTATGGGATATTAAAATGGCATCATGGAAATACCTTTGTTATTGAGGATATTCCAACGACCATTGATATTCAAGCCGGTTGGACGGTAACAACTTCGGGCCTGTCTGAAGTCTACCCGCCGGATATTCCCATTGGTGTTATAACAGATGTCTTGACCTCAGAGAATGGGTTTACACATATGATAGAAGGCAGTTATAATGTATCATTTAAAAATTTACGGGAAGTCTTTATTTTAAGCCATGATAGAAACAAAACAAAATAAACTCGTCGCCGCCTATATTGTCCTGAGCATATTGTTCATTTTGAGCATTATATTCAATGATTTTATCAGCATAGCGGGTGTTCGCCCAGATATTCTTCTGATCATTTTGCTTTTTCTGGTCTTTAACGAAAGGCCTATTATTGCGATCATTGCCGCGTTTGGTTTTGGATTGCTGCAAGATATCTTTTTGCCGGGCAGCATTCAATACTGGGGATTGACGCCCCTTTTTAAGACGCTGATTATTTATGGACTATTAAAGCTTCTGCCTTTTGTTGAACGCTTGCGTGGTATATATTTTTATTTAAGTGTTTTTGTAACAACCCTGATATATTTTCTTTTTTATAACCTGCTTTATTATTCCGGTTACGTAAAACCTTTTGTTAGTTTTTATCGCTATTCGTTGCCGGAAACACTTTACACTTTCCTGATATTACTTCTTCTTAACATGATTTTCCCGCTTCATAACAAAAACAGGTGATCATGTCGCATGATGTAAAAAACAAAATGAACAAATATAGAGTTATAACCCTTTTTGCTATGGCTCTTTTATTGTTTTTAATAATTATTGTTCGATTTTATTCTCTTCAGATCGTTAATTATTCTATGTACGAAAGCGAAGCCAAGGGGAATATGCTGAACCGTATTGATATTTCGGCACCCCGCGGGATCGTGTTTGACCGTAACGGTAAAAAACTGATATACAATGTTCCCTGTTATAATATTGTGGTCTATCCCGATATTATTAAGCAGCACCCCGAAACCTGGGAAAAAATATCTCAGATCACAAAAGTGCCTATTGAGCAGCTTCAAAAAAGCATGAAACGTAATCAGTATGGCTCATATCGTCCGGCTATTGTGCTTCGAAACATTAATTATAAAGTAAATGCCATAATAAATGAAAATATTCAGGACCTTCCGGGTGCTGAAGTTGCTTTTGATCCGATCCGTGAATATTCAAATGAAATATTGAGTGGTAACTTATTGGGATATACCGCCGAAATACGTCGTCGCGATATGTATAAATTCCGGAATGAGGGATATAAACTTGGAGATATTATTGGTTATGACGGTATAGAAAAACAGTATGAAGATCTTTTAAGGGGCAAAAGGGGATACCGCTACAAACAGGTTAACGCAACCGGAAAACCCCTTAATGACCAGGCATATGAACAAATAAACCCCATTCCGGGGAATGCCCTCTATTTAACCATTGATCAAGATCTTCAAGCTCACGCTGAGTCTTTACTGGTGAACTATAATGGAGCCGCAATTATGATGAACTATGAAAACGGTGAGATCGTAGCATGTGTTTCATCGCCCTCCTATGACTCGGAAATGTTTACCGGGGGATTGACCCAAACCGAATGGGATTCCATTGTTCAAGATAAACGGATCCCCCTGTTTAATCGTGCAATTCGGGGGCAATATCCCCCCGGATCCATTTATAAAATGATCACGGCAATTGCAGCTTTGGAAAAAGGTATCATTACCCCTGAAACCGAATTTGAGTGTACGGGTGTTTTTGACATGGGCGGAAGATCTTTTAAATGTTCACATGTTCATGGTACTGAAGACCTGAACGAAGCGATCGCTCATTCTTGTAATGTTTATTTTTATAATATAATTCTTGAACTTGGTGTTGACGACTGGAGCTCCTACGCAAAAAAAATGAAGTTTGGCGAGCTTACGGGTATAGATCTGCCCGGAGAGCTACCGGGCATATGTCCCGATAGAACATTTTTGGACAATCAGTACGGTCGCAGAAAATGGTGGAAAGGTATGTGGTTGAACATGGTGATAGGCCAGGGAGATGTTTTGACAACCCCCCTGCAGGCTGTACGCTATGCCGGTATTCTAGCAACGCATGGGAAGGTTGTTACGCCCCATCTTTTACAATCTGTACAATATACTTCAAACAATGCAAGCGAGAATCCCGCATATCCCGTATCATACATAAGCGATATTTCGGCCTCAACCTGGAAAGAGGTAGAGCATGGCATGATGAACGCGGTTCAAAGTTCATGGGGAACGGGTCGAACCGCAAATGTTCCGGGGTTGAATATGTATGGAAAGACCGGAACTGCACAAAATCCCCATGGGGAACCCCATGGTTGGTTTATTGGATATTCAAAACATAAAGATTTTCCATATGCTGTCGTTGTGTTCGTTGAACACGGTATTGCCGGAGCCGATATTGCTGCACCGGTAGCGGGACAGTTGTTAAAATCTTACTATTATATGAGATAACAATGAAATTTAAAGATTTCTTCGATTTTAAATTATCAGAGATCGACATACCCTCACTGATCTTGGTCTTCGTGCTTACGGGATGCGGATTGATCGCGATTTATAGTGCAACATCTTTTGTGGGCACCGAATCCAATATGCAGTATTTTTGGAAACAAATGCTCGGTATTCTTGGTGGACTTGCCATGTTCATTATGTTGTTATCTGTAAGAAAAAGTTTTTTATTGAGTTATGCCGAGGTCCTCTATATTATCGGAATCATACTGATCATTATTCCTTTCATTCTTTCTATGGTTACTTCGGGTACCACACGTTGGATCAATCTTGGAGGATTTCAGGTTCAGCCATCGGAATACATGAAATTTATTTTGATCATTATGCTCGCAAAAGTATTTAGCGAAACCCGTCGATCACCTCTGCAGGCAGGATATGTTTTATATCCGCTCGGAATTTTAGCCGTTCCGGCTATTTTGGTGTTTTTGCAACCCGATCTGGGGACAACCCTGATCTACGGAGCTATATTTACCGCTATGCTTTTTGCAAGCGGGTATAAGCTTTATTATATTTTTTTGATCGCGGCGCCCTTTATTACTATGCTGGCTGCATTTAATAGCTGGGTTTTTCTTGTTTGGGGAATTGCCGTAGCCGTGATTATTTTTCTAAATAACAAAAACGTTCTATTTTCGGCAGGGATGTTCCTGATGAATATTTTAGTGGGTGTTATGACGCCTTTTTTCTGGAATGCGATCAAACCGTATCAACAACAACGAATATTGACCATGTTAAATCCACATTTGGACCCTATGGGTGCAGGTTATCAAGTGATTCAGTCGCAGATCGCAATTGGGTCGGGCGGATTAGTTGGAAAAGGTTTTATGCAGGGAACACAGGCCCATCTCAATTTTCTTCCGGAGCAACATACAGACTTTATTTTTTCGGTCATTTCTGAAGAATTCGGTTTTATTGGTATAGCTCTTATTCTTTTTGTTTATTGCTTTTTAGTCCTGCGCTGGTATCGAATGGCGATAACAGCTAAAAGTACTTTCTCGGCTATGCTTATTATTGGTGGTACCACTGCGCTTCTGGCACATATTTTTATTAATGTTGGGATGACGGTCGGTCTTTTACCCGTAACGGGGAAGCCTCTACCTTTTATCAGTTATGGAGGTAGTTTTTTAATGACCAGTTTTGGCCTTGTGGGACTTGTATTAAATGGCAATGCCGAATAAAAAATTAGAAGACTAACGTCAACAAATTAGCTTTGTGAGCCGAAAGCGACAAATTTAGTTTTATACTTTCTAACTTTATATTTCTCCATAACTTCGTTATATTATCGCGTGGAAAAGCTCATTCTGAAAAACCGGAAAGCCTATCATGATTTTCAAATCCTTGAAAAGATCGAAGCAGGCCTTGTGCTTCATGGAACTGAAGTAAAAGCCATCCGTGAAGGCAAAATAAATATTAAAGAAGCCTATTGTAATTTTCAGGATGGGGAATTGTACTTGTTACAAGCCCACATTTCTCCTTATTCGCATACCGGTTATGATCACCACGACCCCATCCGTCCCAAGAAATTACTTTTACATAAAAAAGAACTGGGGAAGTTAAAACGAAAAAGAGATGAACAACACCTGACGCTTGTTCCTCTTGCCATATATTGGGTCGGGAATCATATTAAAGTTGAAGTGGGACTTGCAAAAGGTAAAAAATTATACGACAAACGACAGGATATTGCAAAAAAAGATATGCAGCGCAATATGGAACGTCAGATGAAAAATTGATCAAAGGAGCTGATATGAACCGCTTTCCATCGCTGAACGAACAGATGGACATTATTCGCAAGGGTGCAGAGGAGATCATACCGGAAGAAGAACTGGTAAAAAAGATCGAATTGAGCATTAAAGAGCAAAAACCCTTAAGAGTTAAATTGGGAGCCGACCCGAGTCGCCCCGATCTTCATATTGGCCATGCCGTTGTCTTGGGTAAAATGAGGCAATTTCAAGATTTGGGACATCAGGCAGTTTTGATCATTGGTGATTTTACCGCTATGATCGGTGACCCGACCGGGAGAAGCAAAACGCGGCCGGCGCTGACCTTAGAAGATACTAAAGAAAACGCAAGATCCTATTTTGAACAAGCCGGAATTGTTCTGGATAAAGAAAGTTTAGAGATCAGGTATAATTCGGAATGGCTTGCACCCATGAATTTTCGCGATGTAATAAATCTGTCAGCGCATTATACGGTTGCCCGTATGCTGGAACGCGATGATTTTTCAAAACGCTATGCTCAGGGCATTCCCATTTCTACACATGAATTTCTTTATCCTCTGGCGCAGGCATATGATAGTGTTGCGATCAAATCTGACATAGAGCTTGGTGGAACAGATCAAAAGTTCAATCTCCTTGTGGGTCGTGATATCCAACGCGAATACGGCTTACACCCTCAGGTTATCCTGACAATGCCTATTCTTGAAGGCTTGAGCGGTGGTGATAAAATGTCCAAATCTCTGGATAACTATATTGGCCTGACCGATACGCCGGAAGACATGTACGGCAAGACCGTTTCGATCAGCGATGATCTGATCCTTCGCTATTTAACTCTTGTGACGGACACCCCGGCGGAAGAGATCGAAAGTTTCAAAAAAGCCATGGAAAACGGGGAAAACCCTCGAAATATTAAACATGAACTTGCATGGCGCCTGGTAAAACGATATCATGATGCGGCTGCCGCAGATCGCGCAAAAGACCATTTCCAAAAAGTTTTTGTTAAAAAAGATGTCCCGGATGATATTCCCGAGTATCTTGTTACGACCGACGAACCATTTATCACAAAATTAATGGTTGATAGCGGTTTGTGTCAGTCCGGAGGGGAAGCAAAACGACTTATCTCTCAGGGGGGCGTCTCTATAAATGGAACACGCGTCGATTCTCACTCGACACCTTTGGAAATAAAGGATGGAGATGTTTTAAAAGTTGGCAAGCGTAAGTTCCTTAAGCTAAAAAAATAGCATAAGATTTGTCAAAAGACCCATAAAGGTACATTATGAAATGGTCACCTCTTGCGGAAAAAGTACATCAATTCCTGATCCGCAAAAACATGCTGAAACAAAATGATAAAATTTTGCTGGCTGTTTCCGGAGGGGTGGATAGCGTTGTGATGTTATCTGTGTTCTTAGAACTTCGAGAACACTGGAATTGGGAACTCATTGTTGGTCACATTGATCATGGACTAAGACCCGAAGACGATAAAAACGAATCGCAATTTTGCAGAGAACTTGCCGAAAAGAACGATTTGCACTATGTAGAAGAAAAAGTTGATCTCAACAATATTAAACATAATGAAGAATATGCTGTGGACAGCACGCAAAATCCCAGCATAGAATCATTGGCCCGTGATATCC
This sequence comes from uncultured bacterium, assembly GCA_964606395.1. Classification (GTDB taxonomy): domain Bacteria; phylum Fidelibacterota; class Fidelibacteria; order Fidelibacterales; family Fidelibacteraceae; genus M50B103. The sequence continues at coordinate 3,120 of CAZSGO010000047.1, read as the reverse complement.
GCTATAGGGCCTTTTTACAATGGATAAAAACTTATCAATGCGATGCGGTTTGTACGGCTCACCACGCTAATGATCAGGCAGAAACGGTATTATATCGAATGTTAACGGGGGCCGGACTAAAGGGGCTTACCGGTATTCCCGAGATCAGAGGTTATATTAAAAGACCCCTACTGCCTTTCCTCCGAAATGAGATCGAACATTATGCCCAAAAAATGGGTTTGCAATATTTCCAAGACCATACCAACCAAAATGAAAAATATGCCCGAAACAAAATTAGGCATTCCGTGTTGCCGGCCTTAAAGGATATGGGTTTTTTTCAATGTGAAAATGCCCTGACTTATTCAGCCCTGGCTTTGGAAGAAGCAGTTCTGGTAATTGACCACTATACCGAAATTGAGAAAGAAAAAGTTCTGAATATTGAAAGTAAAGAATTGAAGCTTTCAATGAAAGAATACCTAAAATTGCCACTATTGATCCAAAAACATATTATAAAAAGCATATTTAAAAAAGACTTGAATGTTTCCAGGCATCTTTCCGAAAAACAGCTTATTCAGATAAATACTTTTATGGTGACCTCGGAAACCGGCGCGTCAATGACATTATATGGTCAAGAATTAACCAAGGACCGAAAACATATTATTATTCCATTGCAGGAAACTCAAAATCTGAGTATAGATATAGTGTGCAACGAAGGAAAAGTTTCAATACCCAAAACGGATATTGAGATTGAAATAAAGATCATTGATCCACCGAAAAGCCTAAAGACCCATCATGATGTGGGTTTGTTTTCAATAGATATATTGGGGAGGACATGTCAATTAAGAACCTGGCTTCCCGGCGATAATATGAAGATCTATGGATCGGGGCATGTAAAAAAGATCAGTGATATTTTAAAAGATGAAAAAGTAAAAAGCACAGAAAAAAAATATCATCCGGTTTTTGTTCTGGGTAATGATATTTTGTGGATACCCGGAGTGAAACGATCCGATCAATTTACGGTTAAAAAAAATGATGATAAACTAATAATGATCACATACAAACATGGAGCAGGTAAATGATAAAAAAAACACTAACCCTTGATTACGGCGGTTCTTTTGATGGTGAAGTATTGGATCTCTTGATATCTGAAGAAGATATCCAAGATCGCATTCGCCTTCTTGCCCGTAAGATATCGGCAGACTATAAGAAAAAAAAGAAACCACCTATAATTATTGGGGTTCTAAATGGCAGTTTCTATTTTATGGCCGACCTCCTAAGGGCAATGACCATTGAAGCTGAGATGGATTTTATTAAAATTTCTTCTTATCAAAAAACCGGCTCCACCGGAACCATTCGTTTGATCAAAGACATCAGTGCCGATATTACGGATAGAGACCTTATTCTTGTAGAAGATATTGTGGACACCGGCTTGTCCATAAACTACCTTCGGAAGCACTTTGAAAACAGTCACCCTGGTTCTGTTCGCGTTGCAACCCTACTATATAAAAAAGAGATTACCAAAGTTGAAACCGAACCTGAATATGTTGGTTTTGAAATTCCTGACAAGTTTGTTGTCGGTTATGGTTTGGACATTGAGCAACAATATCGCCGTTTGAGAGATATTTTTGCTATGAATACCGCGAAAAACCTATAAAAATGGAACATAATCTCATAAAGATATAGTATATTAATAGGATATAAAGGAGATTACATGTCCAACAGTTTTTATAATAGTCCCGATGGGAATCCGGAAAACAATAAAAAACCCAAACCACCGTCCGGTGGAGGTCCCGAATTTAAAGGACCCGTAAAAATTCCCAAAACGCCATTGATTTGGATTGGGTTGGTTATTGTTATGTTGATCTTGGCGCAGGTTTTTGGAACTGCCGGGGTCCAAGGTGAAAAAAAGCTTTCTTATACGCAATTTAAAACATACCTGAATGAAGGCAAGATCCAAAATGGGGTTTTTGAAGGCAATACATTGTCCGGAGAATTTAAAACTCCTATGTCGGATTTTGTTAATGGCAAGGAAACGGAATATGTGCGTTATCGTGTTACGATATTGCATCTTGATACGGAATTGTTAAATCAATGGGATGACGCAGGCTTGGAATACGAATTCAAAGAACCAAGCATCGGTTTCGGCGATATACTCATGAATATTCTTCCCTGGCTCGTCATTATTGTCGTTTGGGTTGTGTTGATGCGCCGTATGTCCGGGAACAAGAATGGTCAATCGGGTGGTGGAATATTTTCATTTGGAAATACAAATCCGGCAAAGAAGTTCAATCCCGAAAATTCAAAGATAACGTTTAAGGATGTTGCAGGTTGCGTTGAGGCAAAGCAAGAGTTGGAAGAGATCATTGAATTTTTAAAAACGCCCGAACGCTTTCAGCGTTTAGGTGGAAAAATACCGCGCGGTGCATTGTTATTGGGCCCTCCCGGAACCGGAAAAACCTTATTGGCAAAGGCTGTTGCCGGGGAAGCAAAAGTTCCTTTTTATAGTATTTCGGGTGCAGACTTTGTAGAGATGTTCGTAGGTGTAGGTGCCAGCCGTGTTCGCGGGTTATTTGATCAAGCGCTTAAGAACTCACCGGCCATTGTATTTATTGATGAAATTGATGCAGTGGGGCGCCAACGAGGCGCTGGACTGGGTGGTGGCCATGATGAGCGCGAACAAACCCTGAATCAGCTTCTGGTTCAAATGGATGGTTTTAATTCCGACGCAAGCGTGATCGTGATCGCAGCAACGAACCGGCCTGATATCTTAGATTCCGCTTTACTTCGCCCGGGTCGCTTTGATCGACAGATCGTTGTGGATGTGCCCGACGCAGTTGGTCGTGAAGGCATTTTAAAAGTACACGCAAAAAATATTAAATTATCTCCCAAGGTAGATCTTAAGACCTTGGCCAAAGGTACACCGGGAATGGTAGGTGCAGATCTTGCAAATCTTGTCAATGAAGCAGCATTGCTTGCAGCGCGTAAAAATCACAAATCTGTTTCCAATGTTGATCTGGAAGAAGCCAAAGATAAAGTGATGATGGGCACCGAAAGAAAATCCATGTTACTTAGTGAAAATGACAAACAGATCACCGCGATTCATGAAGCGGGACATGCATTGATCGGTGTTTTACTTAAAGA
>CAZSGO010000046.1:1521-9711 GCA_964606395.1 uncultured bacterium | reverse complement strand
CGTTTAAAGATCAAGGAGAATTAATATGAATGAATTTTTAGTCAAAGAACTCGAACGCGTATTCGACGCAGATAAACGCAAAGATCTAACGGCTGACGATATTAAAAAATGGATAAGAAAAACACGCGTCAAGCAGATCCTTTTTATCTTTTTTGAATCTGTGATCTTACTGGGGTTCGGACTTGGAAACCTTTTGAATAATCCACCCCTGTCTTTCTCCTTTGCTCTTGGTATACTCTGTTTGGTCGTTTGGCCGTTCCTTGCTATCAATATTCATCGATATCTGAAAAAACTTGAGTATAAAGAAGAAGAGCTTGAAGAAATACTCAACAGCATAAAAAATAGTGAGTGATCAGTTTTAAGGTTCTTTCTATTTTCCGTATTATTTCATTAACACTAACTTTTGAACTTGGCTTGATCCGGCAAAACTTAATTTGCAGACATACACGCCGGAGGCATAGTTTGATGCATTCCATTTATAGGAATGTTTTCCCGCGCTAAAATGTTCATCAATAAGGACATCGACCAATTTTCCGTTGATATCATAGATGCTTAATAGGATGTTATCGGCATAGGGCATCGTAAAGCGTAGGGTCGTTTGTGGATTAAAAGGGTTCGGATAAGCCGGGAATAATTCAAATTCGTTCGGTAGATGACCAAAAACATCTTCGACGGATACTTCAAATGCCGATTCAAAAAACTCAATGATCTTCTCCATGAAAGCAATGCGATTATTTTCTCCTTCGATCGTCTCAAAAGGGAAACCCAAAGAGATCACTTTTCCGGTATCGCTTGATGTGCCGAAAGGACCGACATAAGCAACGCCAGCATAAACTGAACTGGAATAATGTAAAATAAATTTTGATCCGGCGTTGGAAATGATGATATCGGGATAATCTTCCTGATACAGCGCTGACGGACCTCCATAATTAAAGGATAATCCTTCAAATCGTGTATCAGCCCTTCCGTAGACAGAAAGGTCATTAGAGTCATCTCCAAGATAGCGGGTCTTAAAATAATTTTCATAAAAACTTTTATCCGCAGTGCTTCCCTTGTATGAGAGGTCATAACCGATCTCTGATCCACTTACAAATAATCGGCCACCCTGTTCGAGGAAGGTCTTGATCTTGGCTTGTTCTGCAGAGCTAAAGCTTTCATCGGATGTGCTTTCGTCTCCACAGAACCAAAGCACGCAATCATAATCGGCAAGTATCACATCACCCTCAATGATCGCCTGATTGTCGCAGCTTGTATATCCCCAGGTTTCGGGGAGTGCATTTGCATAATAGCCCGAAATGGCATGATAGGGGAGGTTCCAGCCCATATCATTAGAGACGCGATCGTATCCATCCACGATCAAAGCATACTTGTTGACGGTGCTTTCTTTCATGTAATAAGTATCGGACGTATCACCCGTTACACCTGCATGGAAAGGCACGAGTTTAACCGAACGTTGACAAATACAATCTATGGCCTCTAAGGTAAAAGTCAACGAATCCGGAGATAAGATCATGCTATTTTGTCCGTTTATTCCACCGTCGAATTCTTCGATCAGCATCACTGAATCTATATTGTTGCTATAATCCCATTTTACTGTCCAGCTTCCTCCCATATTGTGTGTAATTGAATGAAGCCGGGGCTGGCCTGGTAAATTATCAAAAGCTCTTACCGCGGCATCTGCAACACCTTGCCGGATAGATGAAACACTGGTGCGGTCATCGGGGTAAACCCTATTGGTCAGTAAAACAACAAAGAGCTCACGCGTGGGATCAAGAAATGCAGATGTGCCGGTATAACCGGTATGCCCGTAATTCAGATCTGACATGAGTGATCCTGCAGAAGAGCCGTTGATACCCCAGCCGTAGGCACGACTGCCATCGCTTGCCTGCAATGTCGTAAAAGGTACAACCGTGGTTGAATCGACGTATTTATGACCGTTGAGTCTCCCGTAATTCAGCATCATTTGACAAAATTTTGCCAGATCACCACTGGTTGAAAAAAGTCCCGCATTTCCGGAATAGCCGTCCAGTCCGGCTGCAAGAGGATCGTGAACAGTCCCCTGAAGTGTGGTCGTCGTAGGCAGGCATTCGGTATGTAATGAATCGGGAGGGCAGAACATGGAGCTGCTTAAACCCATTGGGTCGGTATATATCTGTTTGTAGAATTCCCACATCATCATCCCGGTGGCTGCTTCAATGACCCGCATGTTCATAATGAAATTCAAACAACTGTAGGTATAGGTGCCCAATGATTGTGTCATGCTGATATTATATATTTTATCTAAAGTTGCAGAACGAGTCGACGCTGCAGAGGTATATGCCGGCAATCCGCTGTTATGCAGGAGTAAATTCTTGACCTTGATAACACCCTTACCATTGTTATCAAATTCCGGGATCCAATCTTTTACATAATCTTCAGCAGAGACCAAACCGGAATCAATACATTTCATCATGCACATGGAGGTGGCAAATACCTTTGTTAACGAGGCCATATCGAAAATCGAAAGTGTATCTACCACAGTCGACCCCGCATCATAAGTAAATGTGCCGTAAGCCTTATGATAAAGCATACTATCGGCTGTTCCAACTGCAACTGTTGCCCCGGGAAATATATGATTTTGGATAGCGTTTTCTACCACAAGATCAATTTGTTCATAAGGATTTGCAACAAGTAACGATCCCATGGCTAAGATCAATATAAAATATCGTTTCATAAATACCCCCTAAAATTACTTAATTTATTTTTGTCAATATTATAAAGAATTGAAACAAAAACAACATTATTCTATAAAGAAATTTTCAGAGAGAACAGAGGATCGACTTACTTCTTTTTCTTTTCGGGATTTTTCGGTACAAATATTTTTTCTATCCCGATATTGAGATTTTCTTCATCCTTTAGAAGCTCGACACTTTTTTTAACTATATTTTCTTCATATAAGATCAAGCTTAGATAAAGCAGAAATACAGTTACGCTTGCAATGAACCATATCTCAAAGATGCCTGACATGCCAAATAAAAGAATACTTAGGAATCCCCCGCCGACGATAACATATTGCCAAGCGGCGATTATTTTACGCAGTCGAGGATTTTCTCTGCTGACAAAATGCAAAAAAGGCTGCAGTCCAAGAATAAGAAATAAGGCATAAAATATGGAGGTCAGTACATGCACGAAATGCCAAAACGGGAATTTATCTTTTAACGCAGGAATAACAGCCGTAGCCAATATGGCGATCGATGCATAAATAATAAATGTAAACGCATGACGTTGCTCAAATTTTTCCAGCCTGAATAATGAAACGCAAGCGGTTTGGATTGAAGCACCCGCGATGATAGCCCATATGATGAATACCTCACGATAGGAAAAGAAATTCCCAATATTGCTTAAGGTATATTGAAAGGGATTTTCAAGTGTACCGTAAATGGCCGTCATGATCAAGGTGATCAACAAACCGCTCATCACGATCATTCTATTGCGTCGTTGCTTGTAGAGATCACAGATAATGTGTAAATGGGTTTTCCGAAAGAGAGGGTCAAATATTTTACTTTCGTCCATCATTTCTTTGCTGCAATCGGACTCTTTCTTTTTCTGTTGTGTGCTCATGCTGTTCCGCTTCTTCAATTTTTTCAGTGAAAAGTATCCAGGCTAAATAGATCAATAGTGACCCCAACCCCAAAAAGAACCATAATTCGAATATCCCGGTTTGCCCCTGGATCAATAGGGATGCCATACTCCCACATAAAATGATCAATTGCCAGTTTCTTAGCAAGACTTTTATTCGCGGTACTTTTCTTGCCAGCCAGACAAAGAACGGGTGCTGGGCAGTCAACATGGACATTACATAGAAAAAGGTCGTCCATTTATGAAGGGCATGCCAAAAGGGCAATTGTTCTTTAACGGAAGGGATAATAGCCGTAATGATCAGAAAGAAAGAAGACAATGCTAAAGCCAGATATCCCCATTTCCTTGGGTATCCGGTGAGCTTAAATAGCAGGATAGTTGCCGTGTGAATACACACACTGACTACGATCGCCCAGATAATGTATAATCCGCGATAAGTGTAATAATTGCCAATGCGGCTGAAAGTATTGATAAATGGATTTTTTAAAGTGCCGTAAAGCGTGACGGCCAGTACAGCAGCTACCGGCAATACGATCGCCCAAAATCTTTCCTGTCGTAAGCGGTCAGCCACTTGAGATGAAAGTGAAAGATCGCTTTCGCGGTTGATAACAGATATTTTGCTTTTCTGTTCCATCCTGAACCTCTGCTTTTATATTATAAAATATTTAAGCTGAAAATTCAAGAAATACCGAAAGTCAGAAGTCAGAAGTCAGAAGCCAGAAGCCAGAATATTGATGCTTGAAAATAGAAAATGAAAAAGTAGTGTAAAATACTTACCCACAAAATCCAATATATGATTTTTTTCTAGCTTCTAGCTTCTGTTTTCTGGCTTCTGTTTTCTGGCCTTTATTCCGTCCATAATCGCATATGGTAAATAGGCGATCACGAAAAGGACCAATGCAACCCCAAGTAATGAAAGCAAGTACCAGGGCCAGGGACCCAGGAGATCAATAAGCGATCCGCCAAGAGGTGGGTGTTTCAGGAACATATAATTCATTTCGGGACTGAGAAAATTCAATGGAAAAATTATAGCTGCGAGAAGTAGCGTTTTAATGAATACTCTTGGAATGGAGTCCCAATGCGGTCTCATTTTTAATACGATCACCGCATAGAGCAATCCAATGATCTCGATCGTATGAGCCGTAAAAAAAGTGATCGCCATCGGGTGGGGAAATATATATTTCAGATCCGGAGTGAGCAAGGACTGGCTGGCACCGCAAAGCGCCCAAAAATAAGCCAGTTCCAATGCCCATTGTTTTCTTGAGATCAGTAAAATACCCACCATGATCATACCGAAATTACAAAGGTGCAAAGGCAAGCTGGCAGCAAGTGAATGCCCCAGGATCAGTTTCATGGTCGGAATTTCCAGGAAAAGATGCACAATGGCGACAATACCCAGGATCCGGCCGACCTTATCGGCTTGTTCCGTGTTGAATTTCTTTTTAGCGTAGATCAGAAAAGCGGCGCCGACAATTAATATAATGGCAAGATAAGTCAGATGATCCGGGCCAAACATCGGTATGGTTTTTTCGTATCTTAACAGTTCAAGACGCTCTCTCCACATGGTTCCCTCCGGTGGTAGTGACTAGTAACGAGTGACGAGTAACTAGTCGATAGTACGTGTGACCCAAATTACCCCAAGGATCACTATGTTGATTCCAGATTCCGGATTTCAGATTCTGGCTTCTGTTATAATTCCTTATAAGGATTGAACTCATATTCATGATAGAGTTTAATATCGTTTATAGGTTTATTCGGAATATTAACCCCGAATACATCGCAAATATTCTGATGTGTAATACGATCCAAAAAGATACCGGAAGCACCTTTATTTCTTAATGTGTGAAGCAATCTTGGTAATATTGGGAAACCCGGAATGCCGGAGGCATAGGGCGGCCCCAGTTTTTCACTTTTCAGGTGTGGCGCATGATCCGTCTCTATCCAATCGATACGCTCTTCCAGAAGCATTTGCATTAATGTGTCACGGGCATTTTTTGATCGCAGGGGAGGATTCATTTTTAACAACAGTCCGTTTTCCTGATCCATCATGGCACCATAGAGCAAAAGATGATGGGGGGTAACACCACATGTGATCCGGAATTTTACCAGAGTTCTTGCTTTTTCTAATGCTTCCACACTTTCCGGAAGGGAAATATGGCAAATATGTAAATTTCCCCTAAATCCTGCAGTGTTTGCCAATGCGATCATCTTTTCAATGGAATTGACCTCTGCGATGGGCGGTCTGGCTTGGGTATGGGTGATCGGCTTTTCGGGGTCCCATAATTCAGGTTTAAAATCCGCTTCGTTCTCGCAATGAATGGCAAGAACGCCGGTGTAGTTTTCTTCGGCTAATATTTTAAATACGGCAGATTGAGAAACGGTATCGGGAATGCTGAGGTTACCTGTCGATTTTCCGGCAAAGAGTTTCAGTCCGACAACCCGATCAAACTCTCGTGTACATGATACCGCTTCACGGATCTGTTCGGGGTTCGAGGTGAGGCCACAGTAAAGACCGTAAAAAACCGAACTTTCTGCCCGGTCGGCACAATCAAGACGGCGTAAAATATGCGCTCGACCTAAGATAGGTGGAGACGTATTGGGCATATCAAAAACACCGGCAAGTCCAATTGCCTCGGCAACTGAAAGGCCGTGACGTATTGTTTCTTTATGCTGCTGTTCTCCATCCCGTAGATGGACATGCGGATCAATCATAATGGTAACTTGTGACTAGTAACTAGTGACTAGTATTTGTTTTTAAATGCTCAGAGCAGGGGCTCATTTCTTTATTTCTACGGTCCAGCCGAAGCGGTCTTCGATCTTGCCATATTGAATGCCCAATAACTGGTCATATATCTGTTTGGCAAATGGGCCAACAGAATCGTTGTTGATAATGATATCCTTGCCGTCATCGTAACCAATTCGACCGACAGGTGCGATGGTGGCTGCCGTCCCGGTACCGAAACAATCCTGCAAGGTACCTTTTTCCGATGCTTCTATGATCTCATCAAGCGATATGCGACGCTCTTCAACATTCCAGCCCAGATCACGGGCAATGGTCAGAACGCTATCGCGTGTGATCCCCGCTAAAATGGTGCCTTGCTCAAGGGTGGGGGTAATGAGCGTGTCATTTATTACAAACATCATGTTCATTGTACCAACTTCATCGACATATTTATGTTCTTTATAGTCCAACCACATGATCTGCTTATACCCTTTATCCTGGGCTTTTTTGGCGGCATAAAGCGATTGGGCGTAGTTTGCGGCAGCTTTAACATGACCGGTACCGCCAATAGCGGCACGGGTGAATTCTTTTGTTGCATAGATACTCAGCGTTTGCAGGTTTTTACCATAATAAGCATCCACAGGTGTCATGATCACCATATAACAATAGGTATCACTTATTTTAACACCCAATGCCGGGTCCATTGCAAAAATAAAAGGGCGAATATATAAAGATGATCCCAAATGCGAAGGTGTAAACGCCTGGTCCATTGTGACCAAATGGATCAATTCGTTCAGTGTTTTTTCTTCATCCGGCATTTCCGGGATAGCCATACGTTCAGCTGAACGGTTCAGACGGGCAATATTTTTTTCAGGTCGGAATAAGCGTACGATCCCATCATCTCCCCGAAAGGCTTTCATGCCTTCAAAGATACTTTGTCCGTAATGAAGAGTAATATTTGCAGGAGAGATGAGGAAATCATCGTAAGGGACGATCGAAGATTCATTCCAAGCCTTATTCTCGTAAGTTTTTACCAGCATATGGTCAGTATAGTGCTTACCGAACTTTAAGTCAGTAAAATCAATTTCCGACAGCTTGGTAATTGGTCGTTTGGTTACTTTCATAAACCACCTCATTTATTAAGAAAATTATAAATACGCTGATAAATTTCTTCGCAATAGCGGGTATCGGTATGAAAATCTTTTCCATCCGTTTTAATGACAATGACGGGAATCTCTTTACTGACAAGCAGTTCATTGATCCAGCGGTCGTAATAAATATTCAAAAGATGTAAATATTCCAGATCAATACTTTGCTCATAGTCACGTCCGCGTTTTTTAATACGGGAAATAAGTGAATCGGTCGAAGCCTGAAGATAGACGATCAGATCCGGAGGACGTAAATATGAGGTCATTTCAGCAAATAGTTCCTGATAATTTTCCCAGTCGCGGTCATCCATGTTTTTCATATCATGAATACTGCGTGCAAAGATCTTGGCATCTTCATAGATCGTACGATCCTGAACGATCGTATTGCTCAATTGCTGGATCTGTTTTTGTACCTGAAATCGTTTGGAAAGAAAATAGATCTGCAGATTAAAACTCCAGCGAAGCATATTGCCGTAGAAATCTTTCAGGTAGGGGTTATCGACTACAATTTCATAATGTGGATCCCAGCCAAAACGGTCACAAAGCATGTTTGTGAACGTAGTTTTCCCCACGCCGATATTTCCGGCTATTCCTATAAAATGGTGTTTCATAATTGTTATCAAATTTTACATCTGAATGTAGTGAAAAAAATGCAAAGGCAAAAGAGGAAAAAGAAACAAGAGGTAAACTCCAAGAGACAAA
>CAZSGO010000046.1:0-1421 GCA_964606395.1 uncultured bacterium | reverse complement strand
AAACTCCAAGAGACAAAGAATAAAGTTCAAAGAAAAAAATATTTAATTGTAAATCGCTAATTGAAGATTATTTATGTTCTGGTAACCCTTGACGGCTAGAATATGTTTTTGTGGCTTTGGGTACTTTGAGGCTTTGTGTGAGATTCTCCAAAAGGCAAAAAGAATTTTCAAAAATAACATATAAAATATGATGTTAATCACACTTTTGGACATCCCTCAGATTATTATCAAAATATCCCGTATATTCCAGATGTAAACAGGAGCTTTTTGATGAAAAATGAAATAATTTTGTATCAAGCAAATGAACTTCCTTCACGTATTGAAGTAATAGTTGAGAATGAGACGGTTTGGTTGAACCGGCATCAAATAGCCCTGCTTTTTGGTAGGGATGTGAAAACTATTGGCAAACATATAAATAATGTTTTTTCAGAAGGTGAATTAGTAAAGGAAGTGGTTGTCGCAAATTATGCGACAACCACTCAACACGGCGCTATAAAAGAGAAAACACAAACAGTAAATGTCGAATATTATAACCTGGATGTCATTATCTCAGTTGGGTATCGAGTAAAATCTAAACAAGGCACACAATTCAGGATTTGGGCAAATCAACTCCTTAAAGATTATTTGCTTAAAGGATATTCTTTAAATAACAGAATGAATCGCATTGAAGACCGGGTTGAAACGCTGAAGGACAAAGTTAACGGCATTGATCTGCAAATTAGCTCACAAGCTCTACCTACTCAAGGTGTGTTTTTCAACGGACAAATTTTTGAAGCTTATACATTCGTTTCCGATTTGATTAGGAAAGCCGAATATTCCTTGATCCTGATCGACAATTATATTGATGATACCGTTTTAACACATTTTATAAAGCGCAAAGACGGTGTTGAATTTACCGTTTACACAAAACATATTTCCAAACAACTAAAGCTGGATATTGAGAAGCACAACGAGCAATACAACCCCGTAATAATCCAAAAATTTGATAAAGCGCATGACCGGTTCCTGATCATTGATAAAAAAGAGATCTATCATTTCGGGGCTAGCTTAAAAGATCTCGGAAAAAGGTGGTTTGCGTTCTCAAAATTGCATGTTGATCCGAGTTTTATTCTCAAGGAAATTCAAATGAAAAATTTAAGTCCAAAATAAATTACGTTGCTATAAATAAAGGACGATCAAAGCTTGGAGTAATGGCCGAGGGATTTTCAGTACTCTGTGTTACAGGGCAGATAGATTTATTTTAGGTATTTAGGGCGGTTATACTGATCACCCCACCCATTTAACGACTCACCAGCCTACGCCAAGGCACAGCCTTCGTAGCCGAAGCTACTTCGGTGTAGTTGGCCCCTTCGATGCACAGGTCGGAGGACAGGCAAGAGACAAATTTCAAGAAACAAGGAACATGGTGAAAAATTTTAATG